>CAVYHW010000058.1:0-12796 GCA_963768215.1 uncultured Gammaproteobacteria bacterium | reverse complement strand
TGTCTGGCGTATACTTCAGACAGACGTATTGCTCGATCAGCAGTGCCCAGTAATCCTCACGAGACGTCGCCCCCGGCGGTTTATCAAACCTGGTTTTTGGCAAATAGATACAGGAACCGTTTTCAACGATAAACGGATCGTTTATACCCAGCGTATGCAGTATGGCTACAGTTTCCGCATAGGTCTTACTGGTGTTTAAAATGACAGGAATGTTTATTTTCTGCAACAGGGTGATTGCATTTTTTGCCGCATCAAAAGTATAACTGTCATGATTCAACAGCGTGCCGTCAAGGTCTGTTACTACCAGCCACTGTACATTACTGCTAGACATCATTTTGAATGATACCAGTAATAGAATGATCTGCTGCAATGGGTAATACCACATCAGCGGTAGTCGGAAGATGAATTAAGGTATGCCGACTTATGCGCTCGTAGTGCTGAATAAATCGTTTCAATTGTGCATCACTCATAACATGTTTCTGAGCTGCAGCAGAAGCTTTCAGTTTCTGTTCCTGCAGTTTGCGCCAGTCATAGATACGTTCAAAATCCTGTGCGTTTAACATTATGTTCATATCAGCGTATTTAAAAACGCGATGATGATAATCGTTTAACTGTTCATTAGCATAATGTCGCCAGATGCCATCAGCATCTTCATTAGCTTCCAGTTCATTGATCGGGCTGGCCAGTTGCTGCAGACTTTGCACCGGGCTGTTATTGCACCAGCCTTCAAACAGGATTACATCGACAGGTGTATTGTAGTCTGTCCAGGCTGACTTCTCGCAACGCTCATCGACTGCCTTGTCAAACCTGGGCACCGAGCATGGTTGACGAGTCATCAATGCATCAAGCACATATTCTAGCAGAGCTGTATCATGGGTTCCCGGTACACCACGGGTGATAAAGAGCGGATGCACCTGCATAGACAGTTGCTGCCTTTCACGACGGGTATAATAAAAGTCATCAAGCGATAATTCTGCCACTTTACCGCCGATTTCTGACTCGATAATTTTTTTCAGGAAGCGGGTTAATGTTGATTTACCGGTACCCTGTGCGCCGTTAATGCTAACCAGCAAGGGTGACTGTTGTTTTTTATCAATGATGATCTGAGCGAGTGGCAGATAAATATTCTGCACAATTTTTTTAAAACTGGCTGGCAGATGCATCTGCTCGATCATTGATGTACAGGTTTTCTGTGTGTTAACGGAGCAGTTCATATTTATCTATGCCTTAGTAAGCGACCTTAGTAAGCGACATTAGTGAGCTGACATTATAAGCCATAAATAATACCCTATCTCCCTTGAACCATCGAGTTCTATGGCCCGCACCAGCTCGGCTTCGAGTCCCGCATGTGGTGCATTTATGTTTGAACACTATCGACCCCCATGCACTGATCACCTTGTTACCTGCAATGAATGGATAACTAATCAGGGAATATCCTGGTTTCTCTGTATAAACCCTGGAAATAACAAAGCCCGCATTTTCAGCGGGCTTTGAAGGTACCTGGGTAGACTATGAAAAGATATTAATTATTCTGAATCACAATATTCGGGAACCTTGCTGAATAATCTTTCGCTTTCAGTGAAAGCTTTGCCGCTGTGCGACGCGCAATATCACGATACAGCATTGAAGCTGTGCTATCAGGGTCGTCAGCCACAGAAGGATGACCATCATCCGCGTTAATACGAATACTGATATCCAGTGGCAAAGCGCCAAGAAAATCGACATTGTGCATCTCACACATCTTCTCACCACCGCCCTGGCCGAAGATGTGTTCTGCGTGCCCACATTCAGAACAGATATGAATACTCATGTTCTCAACCACACCCAGCACCGGCACTTCTACTTTCTCAAACATCTTCAGACCTTTGCGCGCATCTAATAAAGCGATGTCCTGTGGCGTGGTCACAATGACAGCGCCACTGACCGGTACTTTTTGCGCCAGCGTTAACTGCACATCGCCCGTGCCCGGTGGCAAATCGATAATCAGGTAATCCAGATTCTTCCAGCGGGTATCACGCAGCAACTGTTCCAGCGCCTGTGTAACCATGGGGCCACGCCAGATCATCGGGGTTTCTTCGTCGATCATAAAACCAATCGACATTGCCTGCAGGCCGTGACCGCCCATTGGCTCAAGAGATTTACCGTCAGACGATTCCGGTTTGCCGCTAATACCTAACATACGCGGGATACTTGGACCGTAAATGTCCGCATCCAGCACACCAACGCGCGCGCCTTCTTTTTGTAGCGCCAGCGCCAGGTTCACCGCAGTGGTGGATTTACCGACACCGCCCTTGCCTGATGCCACTGCAATCACATTCTTAATGCCTTCCAGCGGGTTCATACCACCCTGCACGGAGTGGCTGCCTATTTCCCACGAAGCATCGACTTCTGCAGAAGATACGCCATCAACCGCTTCGATTCTTTCCTTTAAATCAGCAGATAATTTATCCACAAAGCCATAAGCGGGATAGCCGAGTACGATTTTGACTTTGACGCTGTCACCGTCAATGGCGATATCTTTTACCACACCGGCTGTGACCGGGTCTTTCTCAAGGTACGGGTCGATATACTGTTTAAGGGCTACTTCAACTTGTTCTTTTGTAACGCTCATGGCGAACTCCAAATCGGTTTGATAATCGGTCTGCCATTGAAAACCGGCACACCGCCTATCTCTAAAAAAATGTCTGTCTCTAAAAAAATGATGGCGCATTTTACAGTATTAAGTCACTGATTAAACCTTAACATTTCAGGGGAGGCTATTTAGCAGTTGCCTAACCCTTAAGAGGTATCATGCGTTTGAAATGACAATATGGGGGCAATATCACAATTTTCAATAGCAATGATGACTGCAGCAATCAATCCGCTATAGATCAGGCCGCTACAGATCAGGGTATTGTTCGTGCATTAAACACGGCAAAATGCTAAATTATGCGGCCTCTTACAGCGCAGCATGCAAAGCCATATATCATGACGTCTAAACGTAACATCCTGGTCACCAGCGCATTACCCTATGCCAATGGCCCGATTCATCTCGGCCACCTGGTTGAATATATACAGACAGATATCTGGGCGCGTTTCCAGCGCCTGCGCGACAATAGCTGTTATTACGTATGCGCCGATGACGCTCATGGCACACCCATTATGTTACGCGCGCGCCAGGAAGGCATTACCCCGGAAGAACTGATCGCCGCCACAAAAAAAGAACATGAAGCCGACTTTGCTGATTTTCTGATCGATTTTGATAATTACTACAGCACCCACTCCGATGAAAACCGGGAGTTTGCCTCCAGCATTTATCTAAAGCTGCGCGATGAAGGCCATATTCATACACGGACCATCAAGCAGGCGTATGACCCGGAAGCGGAAATGTTTCTGCCCGACCGTTTCATCAAAGGCACCTGCCCCAAATGCGGTGCTGTTGACCAATACGGTGATAACTGCGAAGTCTGTAGTGCGACCTATGACCCGACCGAATTAATCAACCCGGTATCTGCGGTCAGTGGAGCCACACCAGTAGAAAAAGATTCTGAACAGTATTTCTTCAAACTCAGTGATTTCTCCGACATGCTGCAACAATGGCTGAAAGAAGGCCACGTGCAATCAGAAATTGCCAACAAGCTTAATGAATGGTTTGAAGAAGGACTGCAGGACTGGGACATCTCACGCAACGCGCCCTACTGGGGTTTTGAAATACCCGATGCCCCGGGCAAATATTTTTACGTGTGGATGGATGCGCCCATGGGTTACATGGCCAGTTTCAAAAACCTGTGCGACCAAAAAAATAAAAACGGTGGAGTCATCAACTTTGATGACTACTGGGCAGCAGACAGCAAAAATGAGGTCTATCATTTTATTGGCAAAGACATTGCGCGTTTCCACACACTGTTCTGGCCGGCGGTATTAGATGGCGCCGGTTATCGTAAACCAACAGCAGTTTTCTGCCATGGTTTCCTGACGGTGAACGGCCAGAAAATGTCAAAGTCACGCGGTACTTTTATCAAGGCGCGCACTTACCTCAATAATTTAAATCCGGAATATTTACGCTATTACTACACGGCCAAACTATC
This sequence comes from uncultured Gammaproteobacteria bacterium, assembly GCA_963768215.1. Lineage (GTDB taxonomy): Bacteria > Pseudomonadota > Gammaproteobacteria > SZUA-229 > SZUA-229. The sequence goes on along the minus strand of CAVYHW010000058.1, from coordinate 8,729 downwards.
GTCCGGTGTCGATGATATCGATCTAAACCTTGAAGACTTTATGCAACGGGTCAACTCTGACCTGGTCGGCAAAGTCGTTAATATTGCCAGTCGTTGCGCAGGATTTATCACCAAAAAGTTTAACAGCCAGTTGTCCGCAGAACTCCCTGAGCCTGGACTATATAACGATATGGTTGCCGCCGGTGAGCAAATCGCCGTACATTATGAAAACCGCGAATACAGCAAAGCGGTACGCGAGATCATGGCGCAGGCAGACAAGGCCAATGTTTATATTGACGAAAATAAGCCGTGGGTATTAATAAAAGAAGAAGGTCGTGAAGACGAAGTGCAAAAAATCTGCACCCAGGGCCTTAATATGTTCCGCCTGCTGATGACTTATTTAAAACCGATCCTGCCAGCTACTGCTGAAAAGTCAGAAGCCTTTTTAAATACAGAATTCAAATGGGCGAACATAAACAAGCCATTGCTTTCACACACTATTAATAAATTTAAACCCTTGCTAACACGTATTGAAAAAGAGCAGATCGAAGCCATGACCCATGATTCAATAGAAAACCATGCATCAACAGAAAGCCCAATATCTACAGAAAACGGGCCCGCTGAAGAAAAACTTAGCGGCCCTCTTGTTAATGACCCCATCGCTGATGAAATCAGCTTCGATGATTTTGCCAAAGTCGATCTGCGCATCGCTAAAATTGTTAAAGCTGAACATGTTGAAGGTGCTGACAAACTGCTGCAATTGACACTCGACATTGGTGGCGTCAGCAAGAATGTATTCGCGGGCATTAAATCCGCATACAGCCCGGAAGACCTGGAAGGAAAGCTCACGGTTATGGTGGCCAACCTGGCGCCACGTAAAATGCGCTTTGGTCTGTCAGAAGGTATGGTGCTTGCAGCTGGCCCGGGCGGAAAAGACCTGTTTATCCTTAATCCCGATGAAGGCGCCCTTCCCGGCATGAAAGTTAAATAGCCGGTCCCGTAGGTTGGGTTAGGCGCTTTCTGCCGTAACCCAACACATCAAGACCTTTCATTCGTTGTTTTGCCTTATGTGGGAGTGACCCTACAAACGAAAAACCTTTTCACCACAGAGGCACAGAGGACACAGAGTAAATTTTGTATTGTTCACTACGCCTGCGGCGCAGCTAACAAAAAGTCATAAATTTTTTTCTCTGTGTCCTCTGTGCCTCTGTGGTGAAAATATTTAAAACATTATAAACCCTGCTTTCTTCATTGATTTTATTGAATTTTCTTTAAGATAAATCAATAAAATTCAGCATGACAATCTGCTAGAATGCGCTCATGACAGAATACGCTCTCATCCTGGTAAGCACCATCCTGGTCAACAACTTCGTACTGGTTAAATTCCTTGGCCTGTGTCCATTTATGGGTGTTTCCAGAAAACTGGAAACCGCTATCGGTATGGCGCTGGCAACCACATTTGTACTTACGTTGTCATCTGTAAGCAGTTACCTGGTAAACGAATATATTCTTGCGCCACTGGATCTCGAATACATGCGAACTATTATGTTCATTCTGGTGATTGCTGTGGTAGTGCAATTTACTGAAATGGTAGTGCACAAAACCAGTCCCCTGTTATACAACGTGTTAGGCATTTTCCTGCCGTTAATTACCACCAACTGCGCGGTTTTAGGCGTTGCACTGCTTAACATTCAACAGCAGCACGGCTTCTTACAATCGCTGTTTTATGGGTTTGGCGCCGCCGTCGGCTTTTCCCTGGTATTGATATTATTTTCCGCGTTACGCGAGCGCATAGCGGTTGCCGATGTTCCCGAGGCATTTCAGGGTACCTCCATTGCACTGATTACCGCTGGCATTATGTCGCTGGCTTTTATGGGATTCGCAGGCCTCATAAAAATATAAATACCAAGAATATTAATTAAGATGTTTACTCTCATTGTCACACTTGCCATCATAGCCAGCATTTTTGGTTTGATACTCGGTTACTCGGCCATCCGCTTTAAAGTCGAAGGCGATCCGGTAGTAGACCAGATTGATGCACTGCTGCCACAAACACAATGCGGACAATGTACATACCCCGGTTGCCGTCCTTACGCAGAAGCTATGGCCAAAGGAGAAGCCGACATTAACCAGTGTCCGCCCGGGGGCGAAGCGACCATTATGGCGCTGGCTGATTTGCTTGATGTTGAATTTAAACCGCTGAATGCAGAACACGGTGAAGTAAAAACCCTGCCAACCATAGTACGCATAGACGAACAGGTCTGTATCGGCTGTACCCTGTGCATCCAGGCCTGTCCTGTTGATGCCATATTAGGCGCAGCAAAACATATGCATACCGTGATTGAATCAGAGTGCACGGGCTGTAATTTATGTATACCTCCCTGCCCTGTTGACTGTATTCATATTTTCGAGGTTAAACCCACAGTACGTAACTGGGTAGCAGAGCTGCCCGATGTTAAATTTATAGCGCCTGGCGCCGCATAGCCGGAAACCGGTTAGATAAGCCCCAATTAGAAAACCATGGAACAAACAAAAATATCCACTGCAGAAAAAACACATGCAAGCTTTCATGGTGGCTTAAAACTGGATGAGCATAAACATTTATCAAACAGCTCTGCAATTTCAACCATAAAACATAGCAGGGAATACATTATCCCACTACAGCAACATATCGGCATCATCAGCCAACCCATAGTGAAACCGGGTGACAGAGTATTAAAAGGACAAATGCTGGCCAAACCCGGCGACCTGGTCAGCGCTGCTGTACACTCACCAGTCTCCGGTACTGTTACAGACATTAAAGAACACGAAGTTCCACACCCATCAGGTCTGTCCGACTTATGCATTTATATTGAAAACGATTTTAAAGACGAATGGAAATATCGTCATCCTGTCGGGGATGAATATAACCACTGCACGTCATCCAGATTGCGTAAGATTATTCGTGATGCCGGCATCGTTGGTTTAGGCGGCGCTGCCTTCCCGTCTGCCGTTAAGCAGACTGAAATGCACATCAAAACCCTGGTTCTTAACGGCGCGGAATGTGAACCTTACATCACCTGTGATGATGTTTTAATGCGTAAGCATGCAAAAGAAATATTGTCCGGCGGCGATATCATTGGCCACATCATCAAAGCCAGGGAATGTATCATCGCCATAGAAGACAATAAACCTGAAGCGATAAAAGCTATGCGGGCAGCGATAGAAAATGATGGCACCGGTTTTTTTCAGCTTAAGATTATTCCAACCTTATACCCCAGTGGTGGCGAAAAACAGTTAATAAAAATCCTCATAGGTAAAGAAGTTCCATCAACTCAACGCCCTGTGGAACTGAGCATATTATGTCATAACGTTGCAACCGCCTATGCAATTCACCGCGCCATTCATTTTGCAGAACCCCTGATATCACGCATCGTCACAGTCACTGGCCCCGGTGTTAAACAACCGCAAAACATAGAAGTATTAATCGGCGCACCGATGAAAGCATGCATTGAACATTGCGGCGGTTATACTGAAAATAGCGATGAACTCATTATGGGTGGCCCTATGATGGGTTTATCACTCAATGATGATACATTACCAGTTGTCAAAGCGACTAACTGTTTACTGGTTACTGAAAAGTCTGCAACAAAGGCTGAAACCACACCAAAGCAACAGCCATGTATTCGCTGCGCGCGCTGCGTTGAAGTTTGCCCGGCAAACCTGCTACCACAACAATTATACTGGTATGCCAGCAGCCAGAACACTGACCGCCTGATTGAACATAATCTGTTTGACTGTATCGAATGCGGTTGCTGTGCTTATGTCTGTCCAAGTGATATACCACTTGTACAATATTATCGTCATGCTAAAACCACTATCTGGCAGCAGGAACGTGAACGTAAAGCATCTGATATATCGCGCATGCGGCATGAAGCCCACCAGCAAAGACTGGAAAAACAAAAACGAGAACGTGAAGAGAAATTGCGTAAAAAACGCGAACTGCTAAAAAATAAAACAAAAGAAGATACAGCCAATATCGCAAACGCTGACAAAGATAGTAAACAGGCAGCAATAGCTGAGGCTTTAGCGCGCGCACAGGCAAAAAAAGAACAGCGCCTTAAAGATAATAACAAAGATGACAACAAGGCGCCCAAATAAATGAAACCGCACCTACATAAAATAAAAAACAATGTTATTTAAGCGCACACCGGCGCCGCATATAAAAGAAAACATCCATGTTCAGGACATGATGTTTATGGTGTTATATGCCTTAATACCAGGCGCACTGGTTTCCATGTATTTTTTTGGCTGGGGCGTATTATTTAATTTAGTCATTGCTATCAGTGTATGCCTGTTTGCAGAAGCGGCTGTTTTAAAACTAAGACAACGCGATGTTTACAGCGCACTCATGGATGGCAGTGCTATGGTCACCGCCTGTCTGCTTGCACTGGCACTGCCATCACTCGCGCCGTGGTGGGTAACAACCATCGCTTCCCTGTTTGCCATCATCGTAGCCAAACACTTATATGGCGGCCTGGGCTTTAATCCATTTAACCCGGCAATGGTTGGTTATATCGTCGTGATGATTTCATTCCCTCTTGAAATGACATTATGGTCAGCACCAATGGGTGTGGAAATAGGCAACCATAGCGGCTGGCCCGATTTTTCAACCACCTTTAACTGGGTATTTTTTGGCGCCTTGCCTTTCTCTGAAACCATTGACAGTATTTCAATGGCAACACCAATTGACCTGATTAAAACCCAGCTCAGTCAACTGCACTATATAGAAGAAACCAGAAATAACATTCAGTACAGCGCTTTATTCTCAAACATCAGCGGCACAGGCTGGCAATGGATTAATATTGCATTCCTCGCAGGCGGCATCTGGTTAGTTAAAAAAGGCGTAGCTGACTGGCGTATACCAACGGCATTTTTAATCAGCCTGGTTTTAATTTCTAACCTGTTCGCAGTTATTGATTATGCAAACAATAGTTCTGCGCTATTTCATGTGTTTAGCGGCGGCACCATGTTATGCGCGTTTTTCATCGCAACAGACCCGGTTACTGCAAGCACCACACCCAGGGGGCGCTGGATTTATGGCGTATGTGTCGGCGTCCTGGTTTATGTCATTCGAAACTGGGGCGGTTACCCCGACGGGATTGCTTTTGCCGTGGTGTTAATGAATATTGCCGCACCATTCATTGACTATTACACGCAACCGAAAGTGTTTGGCGGTCAACCCAAGTAAGTTATGACTGGCTCTAATACACAAACAAAAAACATCCTGATAACAGCTTTTTTACTGATGCTGTTCGCAACTTTAGGTGCTGTTCTTGTCGGTATAACATTTATACAAACTGAGGATGACATCAAACACAACGAAGAAGTCACATTACTTAAAAAATTAAATAATATTATTCCCGCTGATTTATATGACAATGATTTACTGCTGGATACAATAACCATAAAACCCGATTCTATACTCGGCACAAATGAGCCCACAATGGCTTACCGAGCAAGAAAAAACAATAAAAATGTTGCTGTCGTTTTTTCCAGCGTAGCGCCCAATGGTTATAATGGTTCTATCTATTTACTAGTTGGTGTTTATGCAAACGGTAATCTGGCAGGTGTTAGAGTTGTCAAACATCGCGAAACACCCGGTCTTGGTGATGCTGTTGAAATTTCACGTTCAAACTGGATACTTGATTTTAATGATAAATCACTCAGCAACCCGGATGCAAAAGGCTGGAAAGTTAAACGTGATGGCGGCGAGTTTGACCAGTTCACCGGCGCTACCATTACCCCGCGCGCGGTAGTAAAAGCAGTACATAATGCCTTGTTATACTTTGAAAAAAACCAGGGTATGTTATTTGATAAAGAGTCCGAAAAGGCAGAAAAACCATGAGCGACGACACAGTAAATCAGAAAGCAATCATAAGCCAGAATGGCCTGTGGACTAATAACGCTGCACTGGTGCAGCTACTCGGTTTATGCCCGCTACTTGCAGTCACCGGCACCGTTATCAATGGACTGGGACTTGGCATCGCTACATTAATTACCCTCGTTTTATCTAACAGCATTGTTTCGTTGATACGTCCATGGCTTAAGTCTGAAATTCGCATTCCACTCTTTGTGCTTATAATTGCATCTATTGTAACTATCATAGAATTAAGCATGAATGCCTGGTTTCATGGTCTGTATCTTGTATTAGGCATATTCATACCATTAATTGTTACCAACTGTTCAATCATTGCACGCGCTGAAGCCTTCGCCTCTAAAAACAACCTGCTTGATTCAGCACTTGATGGTTTCATGATGGGCCTGGGTTTTACACTGGTACTGGTTGTACTGGGTAGTATGCGAGAGCTCATTGGTTTTGGCACGCTGTTTGCCAATGCACATTTGATGTTCGGCGACATCGGCAACTCAATGACAATTACCTTCGGTGAAAACTATCGGGGTTTTCTGCTTGCGGTATTACCACCTGGCGCATTCATCGGACTGGGTTTGCTCATCGCTATCAAAAACATTATTGATAAACGCCAAAGCTCCAGGCAAGCAGTTATTATCTCAGATGTGGAACCTGCCATAAACTAATCCACTGATTTTTATACTTAAAAAATATTCGTCCACAGATGAACACAGATAAACGCAGATGTAAAAACAATAATAAGTTTATATCTGTGTTCATCTGCGTTTATCTGTGGATAAAATAGCTTTTCTTTTTTAAAGATAACGCCTACTCCATGAACAAGGCCAAACGCATTGAAATCTTTTCACGTTTACAAAAAGACAACCCGCATCCCACCACCGAACTAAACTTCAACTCCACCTTTGAATTATTAATCGCAGTCATCCTGTCAGCACAGGCGACCGACAAAAGCGTCAACATTGCCACCGCAAAACTCTATCGCGTTGCCAATACTCCCGAAGCTATTTTCAAACTAGGTGAAGCCGGTTTAAAAAAATACATCAAAACCATCGGCCTGTTTAACAGTAAAGCAAAAAACATTATCAAAACCTGCAAGATATTAATGGACGAACATAGCAGCACAGTTCCGGATGACCAGAAAAAACTCGAAGCCCTGCCCGGCGTCGGTAGAAAAACAGCAAACGTGGTACGTAATACCGCTTTTGGTCATCCAACGATGGCAGTAGATACGCATATCTTCCGGGTATCAAACCGCACCAGAATCGCACCCGGTAAAAACGTACTGGAAGTTGAAAAGAAATTGCTGAAATTTGTTCCTAAAGAATTTATGGTAGATGCCCATCACTGGCTAATATTACTTGGCCGCTATACCTGTGTTGCACGTAAACCACGTTGTGGTTCGTGTCTTATTGAAGATTTATGTGAGTATAAAGACAAAACAGAATAACGTGTGCTTTAGCTTATTTGTTTTTTAAACCACCTTAAACAAGCCATTGAAACAGTACATTTATCATGTGCTTTCTGTGAAAACTGTCTGAGCATACATGTTTTTACGTGTGCGAGTTTTTTCACAGCATGATAACTGTACTGTTTCAATGGGAACCCCTATAATTTTTATAGGGGCGCAGTTGTAGTGGCGGCCTTTTCTGGTTACTCTTTTGGGCTGTAGCAAAAGAGTAACTCGCCCGCGAGGCGAGACTCGCAATGCTTCAAAATGCGTAAGACGTCAATACGTTTCATAGCAGAATATCAGGAACGAGAATGAACAAAAGAAACTAAATGACAGTTCCTGTATTATAGAGCAACAATATAAATTCAAAGAAATACAAAATAACCATGTTCGGCAATAACAGAAACGAATTACGCCAGGTCTACTTAAGTTGCTGGCAACTGAAAAAAAACAAACTGCCTATGGACCCAATGCAGGAGGTGGTTGCCAATATCGTAGAACGGCATCCTGAATACCATAACCTGTTAGAAAATGAAGAAATTATTGATAGAGACTTTTCCGCAGAACATGGCGAAAGCAACCCTTTCCTGCACATGAGCATGCATATCGCCTTGCATGAGCAAATCAGTACCAATCGTCCTAAGGGCATAAATGACTGCTATCAAAGATTATGTATTCTGCATGGTGGTCCTCATGATGCCGAACATGCAATGATGGAGTGCCTTGGTGAAGCACTTTGGCAAGCTCAGCGTAACCAGGTAGCGCCGGATGAAGCCAGCTACCTTGAATGTCTCAAAAAGATCAGTACTGAAAAATAACTGTTAAAAGTAAATTGAGCGTGTAGTTTCGCCCTATTTATCACAAAAGTATAAAATTTCTAATAGACTTACGAACTAACTAAAAATCACACTGTCTTTGAGTGAGAGAACTTAGTACACTCAGTTGCCCTTAAGGGAAAACACCAAACATAACTTTTGGAGAATAACTTAATGAAAAAATCTATGAAAAAATCACTATCGATGGCCGTAGGCACGACCTTTATAGCAGCGATGTCTGCATCACCGGTTGTCAATGCCGATACAAATCCATTCGGCATGCAAAACCTGGAAAATGGTTACATGCAGGTTGCTGAAGGCAAATGTGGCGAAGGAAAATGTGGCGAAGGTACGATGAAAAAAGCCAAAGAAGCTAAATGCGGTGAAGGCAAAATGGAGAAAGAAGGTAAATGCGGCGAAGCCAAATGTGGTGAGGGTAAAGCAAAAGCCAAAGAAGCTAAATGCGGTGAAGGCAAATGCGGCGAAGGTATGATGGAAAAAGCCAAAGAAGCTAAATGTGGTGGTAAATAATAAGTCTGGCTATCTAATGATAGTTTAATCGGCACCGCCA
>CAVYHW010000057.1:0-26484 GCA_963768215.1 uncultured Gammaproteobacteria bacterium | reverse complement strand
TATAGATGAAAATAATGACACCAAAAATAAAAGCTGGAATGTTAAATAAAAAGTCATGAAGTAGCATCTGTATGCCGAAAAGCAGTAAAACAGGCAAAGCCAGAATTAAAATAAATTGTAAAGGCGGCACACGATGTCCAATAATACGTTGAATGGCATGTGCGTAAAACTCAAACCAGGTCATGTCGCGCAAATCGTGCAGGTGACGAAATGTGCGATCGAGAAACAGACCAAGAATGATAGAAATAAGCGCCATAACCAGTTTTGTATTTGTTTTTTTTTAGCTGTTTTGCTTAGTACTACTATAGCTGTTTCTACGTGAAATACTCAAGTATTGGTTTTGATAGAGTTGTTTAGCCGGTCCCAGTCAAAACCCGTCCCCGGGTCAGTTTTACGCCCGTGTGCAATATCACTGTGGCCCTTAATATGACCTGATATTTCGGGATAAGCCAGCTGTAAAGCGGTGATTAAATGCGCAAGTTGCTGGTATTGAATATCTTCAAATTTATCACTATCGGTGCCTTCAAGTTCGATCCCGATGGAGAAATCATTGCAGCATTCGCGCCCCTCATAGTTTGACTTTCCAGCGTGCCACGCACGTTCATGGAAAGGTACAAATTGTACCATTTCACCGGAGCGTTTAATTAATACATGTGAGGAAACCTGCATTTCATGTATTTCTTCAAAATAGGGGTGCTGGCTTTTATCCAGTTTATTTTGAAAAAATTGCTCAATCGCATCACCGCCGTAATTCCCTGGCGGCAGGCTGATAGAATGCAGCACTACTAAATCGATAGCTGTATTGAGCGGGCGAACATCCTTGTTGGGTGATGGACATTGTTTGCAGTTTTCGAGAAGTCCGGTTTTTGTATTTATATGCATAGGGCCATTATATCTGTGATAAATAACTGTGATGAAAAAAACATAAATATATTTTCCTCTGGCGAACAAAATACAAATCCTATCAAGTAAAATGCGCCACCTCTATGACGTATTCTCAGCAGCAAACCACAGGCAGTCCAGGGCTTAATCCACAGCAGCAACTGGCGGCCCGTACTATTGACGGTCCGATGCTGGTGCTGGCAGGCGCCGGCAGTGGTAAAACCCGCGTTATCACCGAAAAAATAGCTTACCTGATTGGTGAATGTGGCATAGCACCGTCTCGTATTGCTGCGGTGACGTTTACCAATAAGTCTGCCCAGGAAATGAAAAGCCGGGTAAAGAAACTGGTCGGCAGCAAAGGCAGCCGGGGCTTAAGGGTTTCCACATTTCATCGACTGGCGCTTAATATTCTGCAAAAAGAATATGCAGCGCTGGATTATAAGGCCGGTTTTTCTGTTTTTGCCACAGCTGACTGTATTACGGTGATATCTGAACTACTAAAAGTCACCGGTGAACGCGGACTGGATGCGGCTGAATCTGCGCACTGGCAAATTTCCCAGTGGAAAAATGACGGCATTATGCCGCAGCAGGCCACACTGGTCGCAGAAGATGACCGGCAGCATGCTATTGCTAAACTGTATGGCCAGTACCAACGCCAGTTGCATGCTTATAATGCTTTTGATCTGGATGATCTGATTTTGCAAACCGCACATCTGTTTAAAACACGTGAAGACATTCTGCAAAAGTGGCAAAACAGTATTCATTATTTACTGGTTGATGAATATCAGGATACCAATGCGATGCAATATGAACTGGTTAAAATGCTGGCGGAGAAGCGCCAGTGCCTGACCGCCGTTGGCGATGATGACCAGTCAATTTATGCATGGCGTGGTGCGAAACCGGAAAACCTGGTGCAGTTATCAACAGATTTCCCTAATCTAAAAATCATCAAACTGGAGCAAAATTATCGTTCATCACGTCGCATACTGAATCTGGCCAATGAATTGATAAAAAATAATCCACATGTCTACGAGAAAAAATTGTGGAGTGATTTAGGCATGGGTGAAGAAGTTCGCCTGATTCAATGCCATAGCGAAGAAGATGAAGGCGAGCGTGTCTGTATGGAACTGCAGTCACACAAAATTCAGCGGCAAACAAAATATAAAGACTATGCGATTTTATATCGCGGTAATTTTCAGGCGCGTGTGTTTGAAACCTATTTGCGCGGTTTACGTATACCGTATGTGGTTAGCGGTGGCATTTCGTTTTTTGAGCGCACGGAAATAAAAGATATTGTGGCTTATTTAAGGTTGCTGGTTAACCCGGATGATGATGCCGCTTTTCTGCGTGTAATTAATACCCCTCGCCGTAGTATTGGTGCCGCGACATTAGAGAAATTAGGTAAATACGCCACACAACGTGAAGTGAGCATGTTAACGGCCTGTGGTGAAGTAGGACTGGAAGCAAAAATATCGAAAACCGCGTATAAAAACCTTACCTTGTTTACAGACTGGTTACTGCGCCTGGCGTATCGTGCAGAAGAGGAGTCCGCCACTGAAATAATGCAGCAGTTACTTGACGATATTCATTATGAAAGCTGGTTGCGCGAACAAAGTAAAGATATTGAAACTGCGGAAAGACGCTGGAAGAACGTAATGGAATTAATGGACTGGCTGGCCAGATTACAGAAAAAAGACAATGATGCCAGTGTCGCAGAACTGATGGCGCAACTTTCTCTGATGGACATATTGCAACGTAATGAAGATGAGTCCGAACAGGATGCTGTGCAGCTGATGACATTGCATGCAGCAAAAGGTCTGGAGTTTCCACACGTGTTCATGGTCGGGTTCGAAGAAGAATTAATTCCGCACGCAACCAGTATTCAGGAAGATAACATTGAAGAAGAACGCCGTCTTGCTTATGTCGGTATTACCCGTGCGGAAAAAAGTTTGACCCTGACCATGGCGAGAACCAGGAAACGTTATGGTGACAAAGTTATCTGTGAACCTAGCCGGTTCCTGGAAGAATTGCCTGAAGATGAAATTGAATGGCTGGGCGGTAAAGCATCAAAAGAAAAATCGAGTAAGGGCAAAGGGCAGTCACATCTGGATGGATTAAAAGCAATGTTAGGTTAGCTGAAAAAAAGATAAGTATTTGTTTGTCGCATTTTCGATAAAGCTGTTTTACTTTTCTGATTAAATCCCTGTCAAGCCAAAGCTAAAATGTCCCCTTAGGCCGCAGGCCTTTCGGTTGTTTTGAAAGATCGATTCCAGGGAAAATCGACTGCTTTTTTATAAAAAACATTGTGATAAAAGCTGTGGGTATGTGGTCAACAGTGAAGTGTCCTGTGTGCAAGTTGTTGGCTGGTGGTGGATGATGTTTTTTATCATCCACGAGCAGTCAATGGCTTGTGCATAATAAGATTCTTTGGTTTGACTTGGGTTAGAAAGGGTGTTTATACTCCCTATACTTGGAAGATGTACTTCCCAATGCATTACAATATCCAGTATCATTGCGCTTCCATAATAAACGAGCTGCTTATTGAAGCAGTGACCAACAACCTCACAAGATGCACCTGGAGATCGACAAAATGCAATACACAAAAGTGGCCCTACTGGCCCTCTTTTTACTGACCCCTTTCACAACAACCTTTGCTGCTGAACAGAGCGAAGGGTATCGGTATAACTCAGCTGGAGAGATATGGAGAGACAGTGCCGGTGACTGCTGGGATACCATATTTTTGACTAAGGAAAACTCTCTGCCTGAGTGTACTGGCGAAGTGGTTGATAATGACCTGGATAAAGATGGTGTAGCTAACAGTGCTGACGCTTGTCCAAAAACACCTGCTGGCGCATCGGTCGATGCAAAAGGGTGTCAGCTAGATAGTGATGGCGATGGTGTTGTCGATATGAATGACAAGTGCCCTGACAGCCCGGCTGGTGTATCAGTTGATGCAAACGGATGCCAGCTAGATAGCGATAAAGATGGCGTTGTCGATGCAAAAGATAAGTGCCCGGATTCACCTGCCGACAAGCCAGTTGATGCTGATGGATGTACCATCGTTAGTGTTGTACTGAAAAACGTTAATTTTGAATCCAACTCGAGTCAACTGACAGCTGGCTCAAGCGTAGAACTCGACAAGGCTGTTGCTGCAATGAAAAAGTTCCCTGATCTGCGAATCGAAATTCAGGCGCATACCGACAGTATGGGTGATGCAGAATACAACCAGTCACTCTCTGTAAAACGTGCCAACAGTGTTCGTGATTATATGACTGACAAGGGAGTCGCAGCGAACCGAATGGAAGCGAAAGGCTATGGTGAGTCACAGCCAATCGCTGATAACGGTACCAAAGCGGGCCGTCATACCAACCGCCGTGTTGAGCTTAAAGTTCAATAATTAAACAGCGGTTTATAATAGAAAGGCCCGTCCATTGGACGGGCCTTTTTTGTTTGCTCGGCGAAGCCGGCAAACCCGTCTGTTTGAAAGAGAGCAGAGTCACCCAGACTGAGATTAACGCTGATTTTCTCAGCCATATCAATAACTGTAGGCAATGATAATAAAAGTAAATGGGTCAGCAGTCTACTTTAGAGTAAGGTTAGCAACGACTTACTTATTTATAACCACAATTCCTAGGGACTGAAACCTTAATCGTTTTATCAGTGCTGCTTTTTGTAATCTGATCACACCACGAATAAACTTCGGTTGCTGCCGGGTCACAGGACTGGCAGCTGGTTCCGCAGGAAGCTGTTGCAGATCGTTTTTCAACTTTACCTTTACGAATCCAGACATCAAGCATGCCTCGAACAGCATCGGCATCTGTGTCAAAGTGCAGGGCAATGTCACTTAGTGTACATTGGCCGCGTAGTTTCAGATAGTCGCGTACTTGTGAAAGAATCATGCGGCGTCTGTCTGCGTAGCTTCATTACTGTTGTTCGCCCACTGTCGTAAGCCAATAATAAGTCCGCTCAGTAGTATAACGATACAGCCCAGCCAGATACCCGAAAACAGCGGGTGCTGGGAGAAAGTGCCAATCTGGTAAAAGCTGGTGGCGGTTATGTAAGCAATGGTTGTGGTCCATGCGGCAACGAATACTGCCCATGGGGTACCTGCCTCACGGCGGATAGCGCCGATGGTGGCAACACAGGGGAAGTACAGCAGGACAAATAATAAATAAGCAAATGCACCCGCCTGACCATCAAAGCGTTTGATCATAGCGCCGAAAGTCGCGTTATTAACGTTCTGTTCTGTGGCGGCGGACTCAATTGATTCAATATCGCCCACATCCAGCTTTAAGGGGTCAGTGAAGGCGTCACTCATTTCTTTAAGGTTTGCCGGGACAGTCGCGACCGCATCCTCAATTGCCTGCCAGAAACCGAAAGCCTGTTCTGTATTAGTAGTGCCGGCATCTTCCCTGGCGAGCTGGGTATAAAGGGTGTCGAGTGTGCCGACAACAACCTCTTTCGCCAGTACCCCGGAAATAATACCTAATACCGCTGGCCAGTTATCTTCATCTATTCCCATCGGTGCAAACACCGGTGTGGCCGTTTTACTGATAACTGCAAGCACCGAATTTTCAGTGTTTTCATTGCCGATGGAACCGTCTGTGCCAATCGCATTCAGTACATTAATGACCAGCACCATCACCACGATGACCTGACCGGCTTCCTTGATGAACAGGCGAACACGGTCCCAGGTGCGAAGCAGGATGCCTTTAAGTGTTGGTAAATGATACGGCGGCAGTTCCATCATAAAACCGCTACTTTCTCCCGACAATATTGTTCGTTTCATTAATAGCCCGGTAAGGATTGCCACGGTAATACCAATCAGATAAAGAGCAAACACCAGGTTCTGCCCGTTGCTTGGGAAAAATGCAGCAACAAATAAAGCATATACCGGTAATCGTGCGCCGCATGACATAAACGGATTCATTAATATCGTCAGCTTTCGCTCACGTTCATTTTCCAGTGTGCGTGTTGCCATTACCGCAGGCACATTACAGCCAAAACCGACAATTAAGGGCACAAAGGCTTTACCCGGCAGACCTATGCTGCGCATAAAACGGTCCATGACAAAAGCAGCGCGCGCCATATAACCGCTATCTTCCACTGCGGACAGAAATAAATATAAAGCGGTAATGATCGGAATAAATGTGGCCACAATCTGTATGCCGCCGCCAAGCCCGTTAGCAAGAGTGATGCGTAAGAAATCAGCCGTGCCGATACGGCCAAGAAGTTCTGAAAAGCCATCAACAAATATTGCACCGGCGATGCCGTCGAAGAAGTCAATAAAGGCGCCGCCAAAATTGATGGTGAACATAAACATTAAATACATCACCAGCAGGAAAAAAGGTACACCGAATATTTTGCTTAAGACAAACCGGTCAATCTTATCGGTGAAAGTTTTACCTACTTTGCCTTTTTCATGCAGAACCGTTTGCGCCAGCATGTGGGCATGGTTGAAGCGGCTGTCTGCGATATGAATGTCTGCCTCTTCACCGGCGCGTTCTTCAATCGAGGTTTTCCATTTTTCGACTTCATCGAGTACGGAAGCACCGCATTGCTGTATTGCATTGGTATCACTTTCCAGCAGTTTAAGCGCCAGCCAGTGCAGATTGTCTGTGGTGGAAATACTGCATTTTTCCAGTTTTGGTATCAGGTCTGCGATCGCCTGTTCGACAATTTCATCATGGGCCAGGCGGAAACCACCGGTTTGTTCACCTGAGGTAACCGCGAGAATTGCCTGTTTCAGTATATCAATGCCTTCGCCGGATGTGGCGACCACAGGCACAACCGGGCAGCCCAGTTCCTGTGACAGTTTTTTGGTATCAATTTCGACGCCGCGTTTTCGTGCCACATCCATCATGTTCAATGCCAGCACAACAGGTATGTTCATTTCGAGCAGCTGTGCGCTAAGATAAAGGTTGCGTTCCAGGTTGGTCGCATCGATTACATTAATAATCAGGCTGGCATCACGTGATAATAAGTAATCACGAGTGACTTCTTCGTCGATTGAACTGGCATCAAGTGAATATATGCCGGGCAGGTCATAGATTGTAACGGTCTGGGTAACGATCTGGTTGATGCTGGGGTTTTTCAGTTCAAAAAAGCCCTGCTTACGGTCGACGGTAACACCGGGCCAGTTGCCGGTTTTCTGCCGGATGCCGGTAAAACTGTTGAAAAGGGCGGATTTTCCGCAGTTGGGATTACCCGCTAGTGCAACGGTTAGCGACTTTGCTGCAGACGTTTTGTCTTCACTGGAGTCGGTTGTTGTTGAATTTGTGCAGCAGCCCATAACATATTAGTTTTCGAGGGGTTCTACCAGTAATTTTTCTGCAATACCACAACCTAATGCTACGCGTGTTCCAGCATTTTGAATAACGACGCCTTTGCCACGGTGGTTAATCATATTAACGGTTGTACCAACACGTAAACCAAGTGATAACATACGTCGAATAAGTATTTTGTCGCCTTCAATTGAGGCTATACGCCCACTGTGACCATTTTGTAAGCTAAGTAAACTGGTTGTCGGCTGGACTATGGTCATTGTTTGCTGATCATCGATTAATGGGTTTTTAAGTGTTAAAGAGAATCGTTCTCATTCGTGATAACAGTATATTAGACCCATATTAAATGGAAAGCAAGAAACCCAAATAGGGTATATGATAAAGATTTTAGAGTAGATGGACTTGCTTTTTTAGAATCGATCTTGTTTGACAATGCTGAATTTTCTATGCAAATCCCTCAGAATCAAATATGTCCATGGCCAGAAGAGTGTGCTGGTTATGGTTGGCATGAAATATAACCAGCTATCGGGTGCACGGCCTAACATGCCGTCTACCCACAGGGTAAGTAACTGTTTTACTGATAACAGTAAGAAAATCACGATCGCCTGCTGTAACAGGGAGGCAACTCGAAAGCGCTGATGCTGTATATGAATAACATAGATCACCAGTACCATACCTATGGCATGTTGCCCCATTAAGGTGCCATAACTAACATCCAGCAGTAAACCTGTAAGCCATGCTATGCTGACGCCTATCCTGGCAGGAAATGCCAGTACCCAGTATATCAATACCAGAGTGACCCAGTCAGGCCTGAACCTTACTGCCCACTCTGGTAGTGGCATGATGGCAAGCATAAGTGCAACGATAACGGTAAGAAAACCAATAAGCAGTGTTTTATTCACTGTTATCACCACCCTGTACTGGTTTTACATTTTCCTGTTCATTTTTCCTGTTTGTGTCTGTTTTTGTAGCAGCTGTATCTGCTGATATAGCGTCAGCAGTACCCGTCACCTTTTTTTTGTTCTCATCAGTAACCGGCTCAGGAACATTTCGCCAGACAAGCAGGACCTCACGGCTTTTATCAAGTTGCGCCATGGGGATTGCTTCAATGGTTGCAAAAGGTTCACCGGTATTGTGTTTAACTCTGGTAATGGTAGCGACAGGATAATTTGGTGGGAATACACCGCCCAGCCCCGAGCTTATTAACAGGTCACCCACTTGAACGTCGGCATTATGCGGCAGATGGTGTAACTCAAGTTGATCAATCTTACCGGTGCCAAAGGCATTGGCACGCAGGCCGGTGCGGTCTATCTGTACGGGTATGGCGTGACTGGCGTCGGTGATTAACATTACACTAGATGATAATGGAGCAACATGAACAACCTGCCCCATGATGCCCAGGGCATCGATTACTGGTTGACCCAGGTAGACATCACTGGTGCTGCCTTTGTTGAGTAAAATCAGTTGTCGATATGGATCTACATCAACATTGATAATTTCTGAAATGAGTAAACGTTCGGTTGTTTTTGGGGTAGCGCTGAGTAAGCGACGCAAACGGTTATTTTCCTTTTCAATGATATCCAGTTTCTGTAGCTGGACGCGATTTTCCAGGTGACGAGCTTCAAATTCGCGGTTTTTTTCAAGCAAAGACTGTTTAGTGCTAAGCACCTCATCGGCCCAGTAATAAAGTTTAATGGGTAAATCAATGCTGTATTGCAGGGGATAGACAACACTGGACAGCGCGCTGCGTACCATTTCCAGTGAATGCCATCGGTGATCAGCTGTCATTAATGCAACTGAAGCAATCACAAGGACTACCATGCGAAATGTGATAGATGGGCCACGAGCGAATAGCGTTTGCATGTGCGCTGTGTGACCCGGGTTAGATTGGTTGTTGCGAAAACTGATTCATGAAAATGGCTGACATGGTGCTAGTACTCCGACAAGGTTGTATTGATGGATTCAGTTGGTCTGTCAGCATTCAGGGCAAGACACGTCTCGCAGCAAATGGCCTTTGTCCTTTGTAAGAGGCGTAACGCCGCCATGGATGTTGACAGCCCAACCCTTCGGGCGTTACTGTGGTGTTTCGCCACAGCGTTACAGCGCTTGACAAGGACGATGGCCATTGCCTGCGTGCTGTGCCTTGTTGCGAAGCACCACAGTAACGCTGAACCTATCAATATAACCTTGACGGAGTACTGGTGCATTTATCACCTTACTGGTACTACTCGACAGCGAGGAAATCGCCTCCGTGCTGGTCGATGAGTTCAAGTACTCGACCACCACCACGTGCAACACAGGTGAGCGGGTCTTCCGCCATAACAACCGGCAGGCCGGTTTCTTCCATAATGAGACGATCAAGATCGCGTAATAAGGAACCTCCACCGGTCAACACGATGCCGCGTTCTGCAACGTCTGCGCCCAGTTCAGGTGGGGTCTGTTCCAGCGCCGTTTTCACTGCACTGACAATGCCGTGCAGCGGTTCCTGTAATGATTCGAGAATTTCATTGCTGTTGAGCGAGAAGCTGCGTGGAATACCTTCTGACAGGTTGCGGCCTTTGACTTCAATTTCTAATAAATCTTTACCGGGGTAGGCGGTGCCGATCTCGTGTTTAATTTTTTCTGCGGTGGCCTCACCAATCAGGATGCCGTAATTGCGGCGAATATAATTAGTAATGGCCTCATCAAATTTGTCACCGCCAACGCGTACAGAGGCAGCATATACAATGCCATTCAATGAGATCACCGCAACTTCTGAGGTACCGCCGCCAATATCCAGTACCATCGAACCTTTTGGCTCCTCTACCGGCATACCCGCACCGATTGCTGCGGCCATAGGTTCATCAATTAGATAGACTTTTCTGGCGCCAGCGCCAGCGGCAGATTCACGAATCGCACGACGTTCAACCTGGGTGGCGCCGCAGGGAACACAAATCAGCACCCGGGGACTGGGGCGCAAAATTTTGCTTTCATGTACCTGGCGGATGAAATGCTGAAGCATTTTTTCGGTGATATTGAAATCGGCAATCACTCCATCACGCATCGGGCGAATGGCAGTAATATTTTGCGGGGTACGGCCAAGCATACCTTTGGCGTCTTTACCAAAAGCTTCGATGGTTTTTGGTCCACCTGGACCACGGTCCTGACGGATGGCGACAACTGATGGTTCATCGAGAACAATGCCTCGACCGCGAGCATATATCAATGTATTGGCAGTACCAAGATCGATTGATAAATCGTTGGAAAACATTCCCCGGAAACGATTCAAAAACATGTGTGTGTAGACCTATTTGCGTTCTTAAGGTGCTTCCTGTGACGTACCCGTTGGTAATGCTGACAGGTTAGTCAAAGAGCCCTTTATTATTATATAGTTAACTGAATATAGATGATTTTTCTGAGAATGTAACCTATCTCAGCTCGAAATGAGCGTACTGTATCAATCACGCTGCTATTGAGCAAGGTTTATTCAGCATATGCCGCTCTTATACATGAATAATTTTTAAAAAAGAATAAAATACAGCCTGCACATACAGTTGTTGCGTATTTCTTCGGCGTTTAAGTAGAGCAAATCCTCAGAATGTGCTAATTTTCCGCCTCATTTCAGGTTCTGTTCCAGTCTTCGTATTAGAATAGTCGCAGTTTTGTTAGCGGATAGAAATATTCTGTCTTATCGACACATAAATTAACGGGAGTTTTCCATGTCAATCGAGGTTGATGAAGTCAAAAAAATAGCCAAATTAGCATGTTTGAATGTTGCCGAAACTGATATCCAGTCTTACGCTACCAATTTATCAAATATTCTAGGTCTGGTTGAGCAGATGAGCGCAGTTGATACCACCGGCGTCACCCCTATGTCACATCCGTTTGATGCCGTGCAACGCCTGCGAGAAGATGTTGTGACTGATTTTGACCGTCGTGATGAGTTTCAGGCCATCGCGCCGAAAACAGAAGATGGACTTTATCTTGTACCTAAAGTCATTGAGTAATATCCATATCTTGTCCATAGATTCTTTTCCATCGATGGCTATGTACTGGCAAGCATACATAAAAAATTTATTGAGTAATTAAATGAGTAACTACCACACCAAATCAGTCACTGAATTATCCGCCATGTTACAGGCAGGTGAAGTCAGCAGTGTTGAACTGACCCGGTATTTTCTGGATCGCATAAAAAATAACGACGATAAATTAAACAGTTTTATTACCGTTTGTGAACAGCAGGCGCTGGCGCAGGCCAAAGAGTCCGATGAAAAATTAAAGGCAGGCAATGCACCGCTACTGACCGGTGTGCCCATTGCGCACAAGGACATATTTTGTACCCATGGCGTGAGAACCAGCTGTGCTTCAAAAATGCTGGATAATTTTATCTCACCTTACGATGCGACCGTAGTGAATAATATGCGTCAAGCGGGTGTGGTGATGCTGGGTAAAACCAATATGGATGAATTTGCCATGGGCTCATCGAATGAAACCAGTTATTACGGTCCGGTAAAAAATCCCTGGAACCTGGATGCGGTGCCGGGTGGCTCGTCAGGTGGTTCAGCAGCGGCAGTCAGTGCGCGCATTGCACCGGCGGCTACGGGTACGGATACCGGTGGATCAATTCGACAGCCTGCCGCATTGTGTGGCATTACCGGTCTAAAACCAACTTATGGCCGTGTTTCAAGGTTTGGCATGATTGCTTTTGCTTCCAGTCTCGATCAGGCCGGCCCCATGGGTCAGAGTGCGAGCGACTGTGCACTGTTATTAAACGCCATGGCCGGTTTTGATGAAAAAGATTCAACCAGTATTGAAAAAGAGGTACCGGATTATTCTGCAGACCTGGATAAGCCTTTAGATGGCCTGCGCATTGGCCTGCCAAAAGAATATTTTGCACATAGCGATGGTGGTATGAATGCAGACGTTGAAGCGGTAATTAACGCGGCGCTTGAGCAATACAAAGCCATGGGTGCAGAGCTGGTCGAGATTGAACTGCCTAACAGTGACTTGTCCGTGCCAGTTTATTATGTGGTGGCGCCGGCAGAATGTTCGGCTAACCTGTCGCGTTTTGACGGTGTGCGTTATGGCTATCGCTGTGAAGATCCAGAAGATTTAAATGATTTATATACACGTTCACGCGGTGAAGGTTTTGGTGCGGAAGTGAAGCGTCGCATCATAGTTGGTACCTATGCACTGTCATCGGGTTATTACGATGCTTATTATTTGAAAGCGCAACAGTTGCGCCATTTGATCAGTGATGATTTCAAAAAAGCTTATGAGAAAGTCGATGTCATCATGGCGCCGACAACACCGGAAACGGCTTTTAATATCGGTGAAAAATCCGATGATCCAATCTCTATGTACCTTTCAGATATTTTTACCATTGCAGTGAATCTTGCCGGTATTCCTGCGATGTCTATTCCTGTTGGATTTGCTAATTCGAGTTCAGGTAATAGCATGCCAGTTGGTATGCAGATCATGGGCAATTATTTTGAAGAAGCCAATTTACTGAATGTTGCACATAAATATCAGCAGCTTACCGACTGGCACACTCGTCTGCCGGAGGAGTTCAAGTGATGAGTACTGCCATGAATAGTGAATGGGGCCAGAATGATAACGGCCAGTGGGAAGTCGTCATCGGGCTGGAAATACATGCCCAGCTGGCCACCAAATCAAAAATTTTCTCCGGCGCAAGTACCGCCTATGGTGCTGAGCCGAATACACAGACCAGTGTGGTCGATATTGCCCTGCCTGGGGTGTTACCGGTTTTAAATAAGGAAGCGGTGCACATGGCAGTGAAATTCGGCATGGCGATTGATGCTGATGTTCCTGATCGTTCAGTGTTTGCGCGTAAAAATTATTTTTATCCCGACCTGCCTAAAGGCTATCAAATCTCACAGTTCGATTTACCGATAGTCGGTTTAGGGCATATCAATATTGAGCTGGAAAATGGTGAAACAAAAACCATTGGTGTAACTCGTGCCCATCTTGAAGAGGATGCCGGTAAGTCGTTGCATAATGATTATCATGGTATGACCGGGATCGATTTAAACCGTGCCGGTACCCCATTGCTGGAAATTGTTTCTGAACCCGATATGCGCAGCGCCAAAGAAGCGGTTGCTTATATGAAAAAAATCCATACCCTGGTGCAGTACATCGGTATTTGTGACGGCAATATGCAGGAAGGTTCTTTCCGTTGTGATGCTAATGTATCTGTACGTCCCAATGGGCAGCAGGAGTTCGGCACCCGCGCTGAATTGAAGAACATCAACTCATTTCGTTTTGTTGAACGTGCGATTAATATTGAAATCGAGCGGCAGATTGATTTAATTGAAGATGGTGGAGAAGTAGTGCAGGAAACCCGCCTTTATGATTCAGTTAAAAATGAAACGCGCTCCATGCGCAGCAAGGAAGAAGCCAACGATTACCGTTATTTTCCCGATCCGGATTTGTTACCTGTAATTATCTCCGAAGAATACCGTCAGCAGGTACGTAGCGAGTTGCCGGAATTGCCCGAACAAAAACAGCAGCGCTTTATGGATGAGCTGGGCCTGTCTGCATACGATGCGGGTGTGATTACTTCATCGTTAGCATTGTCAAATTACTTCGAGAAGGTTTTAGATAAGGTTGGTGATGCAAAATTATCCGCCAACTGGATCACCGGTGAATTGTCCGCAAGACTAAATCGTGAAGAAATTGAGATAGACAAAGCCGCAGTTGATGCACAAGCATTTGCTTTGCTGTTGCTGCGTATAAAAGACAATACTATCTCAGGAAAAATCGCCAAAGACGTGCTTGATGCCATGTGGAATGGTGAAGGCAGTGCCGATGAAGTTATTCAAAGCAAAGGTCTGAAACAGATTACCGATACCGGGGAAATTGAAGCATTTGTTGATGAAGTCATAGCCAATAACCCGTCACAGTTTGAAGAACTCAAAGGCGGCAAAGATAAAATGATGGGTTTCTTTGTCGGTCAGGTGATGAAAATGTCCAAAGGCAAAGCCAATCCTGCTCAGGTGAATGAGTTAATTCGTAGCAAGATGAAACTGGATATGCAAGAATAAACTTCCACAGATGAACGCAGATAAACACAGATATTAAGAAATATATTTTTTAAATATCTGTGTTTATCTGCGTTCATCTGTGGATTATGAAAGTATTTTAGGGGTTGAAGAATAAATGAACGAATCAGAATTTCAGGAAATCACCGATCAAACCATTGAGGATATTCAGGATGCCATTGATAACATTGATGCAGACATCGATTACGATGAAGTTGGTGGTGTATTAACACTGGAATTTAATGATGGCAGTAAAATAATTTTCAGTAAACAGGGCGCCATGAAGCAGTTATGGATGGCGGCTAAGTCAGGCGGTTTTCACTTTGGCTATAACGAAGAAAGCAAACAATGGCTGTGTGATAGTGGCGATAAAGAAGAGTTGTATAAAATGTTATCGCGATTAGCAAGTGAACAGGCAGGTGAAGAGGTTTGTATGTCTGCATTGTAGTTAACCAGTTATCGTATTGATGACTGGATAACTTACATTCGGGAATAACGACATTAATTATAACTATTTTTATTGATGTTCCTGTTATATTCAGGTTTATAACAAATAAATAAACATACAATGAAATAATCAATATAATAAAGGGTTATGTTGAAAGTTTTATTTAAAACTATAGCTATTACTTTACTGATGACAGTGCTGGCTGGTCAGATAGCATTTGCCGAAAGCAGGCTCTACCGGTATGACGGCAGGACGCCATTTGTCAAAATGATGCTGACCATGATGGAGGCGATGGGTGTTCTAGACAAGGTCCCCAACTATGGCGGTTATGGAATGTCTGGATATCCCGGTTCACAGTGGTCTGGCCAAAATAATCCATATGCGAATAATCTATATTCGCGTCACCTCTATTCACGTAACCCATATTTGCGTGCACTGGCGTTACGGGGGATGTCGCCTGGTAATACGAACAATCCGTTAATACGCTCACCATGGTTAAACTCTCCCTGGACACAGTCGGCTTCAAATACGACCAGTCCTGTCTGGGGCAGTCCAAGCTGGGGTGTTCTGCCAGTCGAAAGTTACACACCTTATGGTTCGCGTTATGGTTCGCGGTGGTCAGCCTATGATTTAAGCGGATGGGTCAACGAGCCCTGGGAAACCTCTACGTGGAACCCGAAAGCTGAAGATGAAAGCTCTACGCAATCTTCACAGTCAAGTGTGCCACTGGTGCAAAACTTTAATTACAATGTGCCAGAAGAAACACGCCAAAAAAATCATTTACCCCATAATCAGTCACCCCTGAGGAAACTTGCGCCACCAGACAGGCGGTCTTCCTCTAAAGCAAAGAAACACTCATCGTTACGTAAAAAAAACCAGGAGAAACCCTGTATTACGGATTTTTGTGGTTTAAAAAAACCTGATTTAAATGGTTTGTGGGTGGCCCAGGATGGTGAAATGCTGGGCATAAATGATAAACGGTATTTATGGACTAATGGCAGTTCACGTTATTTAACCGGGCGAATTAAAGTACAAAATGAATATTTACTTACCAGTGTTGATGAGCATGACGAGATAATTCGTTTCAAATATAAACTTGCTGGCAATCACCTGTTAACTTTACGGCCTGATGGTACGATGCTTGAGTTTGTCCGTATGCCGAATAATCGGTATCGCAATAATTATTAGGAAAAGAGAAGTTGGCAGTCGTCAGTATACAGTTATCAGGAAAAGAGAAGTTGGCAGTCGTCAGTATACAGTTAGCAGAAAAACCTTTAATAAAGTGCAGGTGATTTTTTAAAAATAAACTGCCAACTGCCAACTGCCAACTGCCAACTGCCAACTGCCAACTGCCTACTGACGACTGCCAACTGTTAACTTTCGTCTTCCAGTATTAGATCAACTTCCTGCATATTATCTGGCTTCTGGATGTAAGCGCGCATTTCCAGTACACCTTTGGTGTTTAGTGAAATGATGAGGTAATAAACATCTTTGTAGTCGTTTTCATTAATGTCCAGCTGTGATGGTTTTGCATTAGTTGTTGGATGGGAATGTACGATAGCAAACAGCTCCTGCTGTTTCTCACGCATTTGCTTCATGGCTTTAATCTGTTGTGAGGCATCCATTAAAAAACGGTTGTCAGGGCTGCTTGAAATGTTGTCAACCGGGTAATACTCTTTAGTATTTGATTTATCGTTAGCAATTAAACCACATACCTCCATGTCTGGGTTTTTTTGTGCGTGTGACAGTAATTTGTTGACCAGGGGACGGGGCAGGTAGAGCGTTGTCGTTTGTCGTTTGTTGTTTGTCATTGGTCGTTAGTATTTATGTGTTAATGTTTTTTGGTAAAAGTTTATTGCATTTTAGTATGATTTTTTTAGAGCTCTGACCAAAGACCAAAGACTACCTTCAAGAACAAACCGTACATTTCGGATCTTTATTCAGTTTCATAGTGCGCCATTGTAAGCCAAGTGCGTCAAATATTAACAGGCGATTATGCAAAGTTTCACCAAGATTACATATTAATTTAATCGCTTCCAGTGCCTGCATGCTTCCTAGTATGCCGACCACAGGCGCCAGTATGCCGTTGTCACTGCAGCTGGTATTTTCTGCATCATCTTCAGTTTGTTCTTCTGCATAGAGGCAGGCATAACATGCGCTGTTTTCTTTACGTAAATCAAAAACACTTATTTGCCCTTCATACTGAATTGCAGCGGCAGAGATCAGTGCGACGTGCTGTGAGGCACAGGCGCGATTAATAAGGAAGCGTGATGCAAAGTTGTCTGTCGCATCAATAACACAGCTGACCTCTGAAATAAGAGAGTTAAGTTCTTCCAGTGTTAACTGTTTATTGACACAATGAATAGTTATTTCCGGGTTAATGGCAAGCAATGACTGTTTAGCAGAGTTGACCTTGCTGTCACCGATGCTGTTTGTATTGTGAATGATCTGGCGTTGCAGGTTGCTGTTGTCAACCGTGTCGAAATCAACCAGAGTTAAAGTGCCGACCCCCGACGCAGCTAAATACAACGCCGCAGGGCTGCCCAGGCCTCCAATGCCTATAATTACAACATGCGCATTTTGTAATTGATGTTGTCCTTCAATACCGAACTGCGGCAGCATTATCTGACGGCTGTAATGCAATAACTGTTCGTCGTTAAATGTGATTTTGTTGTCTTGCATATTAAAAAATAGTTATTAGTTTGCAGTTGGCAGTTATCAGTATAAAGCAAAAAACTGTTTAAAATTCTGGTTATATTATTAAACTGCAAACTGACGACTGCCAACTTAAAACTTTCTTTTTCCCGCTGTCATTCTTGTGTGCCCTGACAGGTCCTGTTGTTGATCAATCTCTGTAAAACCATTTTTGGTAAAACAGTCGGCGACTGCCTGTTTCTGGTCATAACCATGTTCAATAACCAGCCAGCCATCATTTTTTAAATGACTGATTGCATGTAAACATAAGTGTTCAATATCACCCATGCCGGTTTCACCTGATCTTAATGCGCTTTGTGGTTCAAAGCGTACATCACCTTGCTGTAAATGTGGATCATTACCTGCAATATAAGGTGGATTGCTGACGATAATATCAAAATTATTTTGTTCTATATTTTCAAACCAGTTACTTTTGATAAAAGCAATATTGTCTGTTTGATGAAAATCGCTGTTTTGCTGGGCAAGTTTCAGTGCCTGTTCAGAAATGTCACTGGCAAATATTTTCCAGCCCGGTTTCTCGGTTGCTATAGCAATCGCTATTGCGCCGGTACCGGTGCCCATGTCCAGTATGCACAAATTTTCCTGCCTGTTAAATTTCGTCAGTATATATTCAACCAGGGTTTCTGTTTCGGGACGGGGAATCAAGGTGCTCCTGTTCACTGAGAATGTTAGTGACCAGAACTCCCGTTGCCCTGTTAAGTGGGCCACTGGTACTCCATTTTGGCGTTGCTGTAGCAGTTGCTGGTAGTGTTGTTTCTGCTCTTCAGCAAGCTCTTTTTCAGGCCATGCTAGCAGGTGTGCGCTGTTACATTGCAGTACAAAACATAATAATACCTGTGCATCCAGTGTTGCAGAAGGACTTGATTCAGACAGGCTTTGACTGGCTTGTTGAAGCGCTAGCTGGATGTTCATCGGGTATATGCTAGGGCCTGTTAACACTAATTAAATTATTACTGTCGGAGCTATTTTTTTGCCCAACAAGGCGGAAAGAGTGAAGTGTAGTCATTCTACTCAAACGATTGACAACGAAGTTGGACGGAAAAACGGCCCCGACCCTTCGGGTTGTGGTTGAAAAAGTGTCACTCGGTGTTGCTCGTCTTTTATTTGGCCATAATTTATTTAGAAGGGCCAAACGGCTCTCCTCACGCCTTGATTGATACTTTTTCAATCACAACAGTGGCAATTAAATTAGTGTTTACAGGCCCTGGTAAAGTTTTACTCGCCAGACAGAGTGGCAAGCAGTTCTGCCTGGTATTCATTGATCAGTGGTCCGATTACCTGACTAAGATCTCCCTGTACTATTTCATCCAGTTTGTATAATGTCAGATTAATGCGATGATCGGTAACCCGGCCCTGTGGGTAATTATAGGTGCGTATACGTTCAGAGCGATCACCACTGCCGACCAGGCTTTTTCTTGCTTGCGCCTGTTCCGTTTGTTGCTTTTCAATTTCTGCATTCATAATACGGGACTGCAGTAATGACATCGCGCGGGCCTTGTTTTTATGTTGCGAGCGTTCATCCTGGCATTCAACCACGGTGCCTGTGGGTATATGCGTCAGGCGCACTGCAGAATCTGTTTTATTGACGTGCTGGCCACCAGCGCCGGATGCACGGTAGGTGTCAACACGCAAATCGGCAGGATTAATTTCTACCTGTTCAACATCAGCAACTTCGGGCAATACCGCAACGGTAGCTGCTGAGGTATGTACACGTCCCTGTGATTCGGTTTCAGGTACGCGCTGTACGCGATGTGCGCCGGATTCGAATTTTAACTGTGAGTACGCGCCATTACCGACAATACGGGCGATGATTTCTTTATAACCACCGTGTTCGCCTAAATTCTGGTTTATGATTTCAATCTGCCAGCCTTTTAATTCTGCAAAGCGTGAATACATGCGAAACAGGTCACCGGCAAATATAGCAGCTTCATCACCACCGGTACCAGCACGGATTTCAAGAAAAATATTGCTTTCATCATGCGGGTCTTTAGGCAGCAATAATTTCTGCAGGTCTTTTTCCAGAGAAGATATTTTTTCAGCGGTTTCATTTTTTTCCTCTCCGGCCATTTCCCGTACGTCAGCGTCGTCATCTTTAAGCATTTCTTTGGCGGCTGCCAGATCTTCATTCGCGGAGTTGTAATTTTGAAAACACCTGACAACGGGTTCGAGTTGAGAATATTCCTGTGATAAAGCACGAAACTGATTTTGATCACCAATAACATCAGGCTCGGCAAGCAGGCCGGCTATTTCTTCATGACGGTCCAGCAGGGTATGGAGTTTATTAAGTATAGAGTCTTTCATTAATGTGGTTTTTAGTCTGTACCCTTTTGACTGCCATCCGTTGCAGTGTTCAAAAACATGTCCGCAGCGACATCTAATACATCGTCACGTTCTTCCTGACTTGCCTGACGTAAATAAGTGCTGGGCTGATGCAGGAATTTATTGGTTAAGGTGTGGGCAAGGTAGTCAACTACTTCTTCCGGGCGTTGACCGGCCGCTAACTGTTTTTTCGCCTTGTTTAAAACTTCCTTGCTGATGTTTTGTGTGTGTTGTCTTATTTGCGCAATAATATCAACCGCGCCCAGTGATCGCTGCCAGTCGAGAAAATGGGTCACCTGCGTATCGATAATGTCATGTGCCTCCGCAGCGGCCTGCTGTCGGTTCTCCATGTTTTCATTTATCACGGAGTGCAAATCATCGACACTGTATAAATAGATGTCATCCAGTTTGTTTACTTCAGGTTCAATATCGCGAGGTACCGCAAGATCAACCATGAAAATGGGCTCATGCTTGCGTTTTTTTAGTGCGCGTTCGACGGTGCCTTTGCCGATGACCGGCAGTGGACTGGCCGTAGAAGAAATAACAATATCGCTACGCTGTAAATGCTCACCTATTTGTTGCAGACCGATGGCTTCGCCCTGAAACTCATCGGCCAGTTTTTGTGCACGCTCAATGCTGCGGTTGGCAATAATAATTTTTCTCACTCCCTGGGCATACAGGTGTCGTGCTGCAAGTTCAATGGTTTCACCCGCACCAACCAGTAAAACTGTGGTCTGTTTAAGGTCCCCAAAAATCTGTTTTGCCAGGCTTACCGCAGCAAAGGCTACAGATACTGGACTGGAGCCTATCTCTGTATCGGTACGCACCTGTTTGGAAACGGCAAAAACACGCTGGTAAAGTTTGCCAAGTAACTGGCCAATGGTGCCATGCTCGTTTGCCAGTGCATAAGCCGTCTTCATTTGACCAGCAATTTGAGGTTCGCCCAGGACCATGGAGTCCAGGCCGCAGGCAACTTCCATCGCATGACGTACCGTTGCTTCATGAGCGTGAAGATAGATGTGTTCTTTTATCTGGTCTTCACTCAGGCCATGAAATTGACTGAACCATTGAATGATTGCCTTGTCGTTATCTTTAGATGTAACGCAATAT
Organism: uncultured Gammaproteobacteria bacterium; assembly: GCA_963768215.1. Classification (GTDB taxonomy): domain Bacteria; phylum Pseudomonadota; class Gammaproteobacteria; order SZUA-229; family SZUA-229. The sequence goes on along the minus strand of CAVYHW010000057.1, from coordinate 5,686 downwards.
ATTTCGGTACGATTGCAGGTTGATAAGATACTGACTTCTTCAATATGATCAAGTTTTTTAAGACTTAACAGGGCTTCAGGTAAAGATTGCGGTGTGAAAGCAAGCTGTTCGCGTAAATCAAGAGGCGCGGTTTTATGATTAATACCAAGTGTAATCAAAGGCATAGACGATTTGCTGAAAACTGATCTTAGAGGAAACGGGTAATTTTGAGGGAAGCATGCGCTTAACTCAAGCTGATTCCTGTATTTTATATATTATTTTCACCTGAATTCGTATTAATTTTGCCTGCTATATTGTATTTCATGGTAGAAAATGCGTTATATTGTGCATTAGTGCAGTTTGTTTCGCCGTATTACATGCTAAAGAACAATTTTATTTTTAATTTCAAACGATTAATATTAGTGTCAATGAATAATTTCAAACCTTCTTTTTATAGTGTACTGGTCTTTTCCTCGCTGCTTACAGCATGCAATAGCATGATGGCCGCCAGTGATAAAGCAGGTGATAGCGAAAATACGCTCCACAGTGATGTACAGGAAACAGCCCAGCAACACATTCAGCAGGTAAAAACTGAAGAATTAACCGGCAAGGATAATAGTAAGCTTAAAAAGCAGGTAACACTTGATGGTGATTCATTATTTAACCTGCTGGCAGCAGAATTTGCTGGTAATAGTGGCGACACCAAAACCTCGCTGAAATATTATCGTGAAGCGTCCAGGTCAATTGATGATAGTGTTCTTGCTGCGCGTACCGCATATATCGCACTTTATGGCCGCGAATATAATGAGGCATTGGCTGCCCTTGATCGATGGCGAGAACTTGAACCAGACGCAGCAGACTTGCCAAGAATGTATTCGATTACCTACCTTAAGCTTGGTCAACCGGAAAGAGCGGCTATTTATATCAAGGAAATTCTTTCAGGTGCTAAAGATAGTTTGGTTGATGAAGCTATGGCCGTTAAACAGCTACTGGCAAAAGAAGCCAATACTAAAGATGCTTATGTAGTATTGCAGCAGCTAAATTCTACTGAGGACAAAAACAAACATCTTTTAATACTGCAATCTCGCTATGCCGCACAACTGAAAAAATATGATGAGTCACTGGCCATTCTTGATCAGGTGCTGGAAATTGACCCTTCACTTCATGAAGTATTAATTATTAAAGCAAAAATTCTAACAGCGCAGGGCAGGGATGAAGACGCCATCTTGATTATTAAACAGTTGTTAGATGAATTACCGGAGAATTACGCTTTACGTTTACAGTATGCACGCATGCTGGTTGAACAGCGTAATCTACAGGCGGCCATAGACCAGTACCTGGTCTTGTATGAAAATATGCCTGATGACGGTGATATTGCCCTGAGTTTAGCATTATTAAATATTGAAATAAAAAATCTTGATGAGGCGGTTGAAGCACTTGAACATTTAATTGAAATCGATAAAAAAGTTTCGATTGCAAATTATTATCTGGGCAGGATTGTACAAAATCAGGGTGATGATAAACAGGCGCTGGATTATTACCAGAAAGTTAAACACGGTGAGTATGTATTTGATGCACAATTACGAATCGGTATGTTACTGGCCGTTGTTGGAAAAACTGATGAAGGTTTAGCTAAGCTGGAAGTGCTGGCAGAAGAGCAGACGGACTGGGTTTTACGTGTAAAGTCCTATCTTGCCCAGGGTGAAATATTGCGTCAACAGGGACGTTTTAAAGAAGGGGTGGAAATGTTTAGCCGTGCCTTGCAGCAAAAACGTGATGATATAAATTTGCTTTACGCCCGTGGCTTAATGGCAGAAAAAGTTGATCGCCTTGATATGGCTGAAGAGGACCTGCTAAAAGTTATATCAAAAGAACCAGATAATGCTAATGCACTAAATGCACTGGGTTATACACTTGCTGATCGTACCGCAAGATACCAGGAGGCGCTGGGTTACATCAAGAGAGCAGCCGAACTGGTGCCTGATGACCCGGCAATATTAGATAGCCTTGGCTGGGTAAGTTACCGTCTGGGAAAAATGGATGAAGCATTAAAATGGTTGTCCAAGGCATTTGAGCTGATGGAAGATGCTGAAATAGCGGCCCATTATGGTGAAGTATTATGGCAATCAAACCAGAAAGGAAAAGCACGTGAAGTTTGGAAAAAGGGCAAGCTGCTCAATGCAGAAAACCCGGTGCTGGTTGAAACGCTTAACCGTATAAAACCTTAAAGCTAAAAAATATTCACCACAGAGGCACAGAGGACACAGAGTAAAACTTTTTATTTTTGTTTGTTTCACTGCAGGCGAAATAAACAATAACAAAACTCTGTGCCTCTGTGGTGAAAAGGCTTTTGACTTTGATTTCACTAAGTGCAGTCATTACAATAGCCATACTGAATTCTGACTAATTTCTTTATTTACTTAAATAATCATGACTCGTCATTATTTGTTTTTCCTTGCGATTAACTTTGCAGGTTTACTGCTTGTATCGTGTGCCACGGTAAACGAACAGGTTCCGGAAAAAGAACAATCTATTGAAAAACAACAGGTAATATCTGAGCCTGCTGGCTGGCCTGCTGAACAGCATAAAAGACAACAGATTAAAATCTGGGAGATTCGTGGTCGTCTTGGTGTGCAAACTAAAACTAATGGCGGTTCGATGGATATCATCTGGAAGCAATCAGATGATGATTATTCAATTCGACTAATCGCGCCATTAGGCGCGGGCACGCATCTAATTCAGGGAGACGCTCATTTTGTAGAAATACGTTATCCTGATGGTCATAAACAAATTGTTAATAACGTAGATGATATTTTTTCATCAGTACTTGAAATAGAACTGCCCGTTGATGCGGTCAAGGACTGGATTCGTGGTTTGCCTGCCAGAGCAATGCCTGTTGAAAGTATGCGCTGGAATGATCAGGGTTTGCTCGAGAGAATAAAACAGTCCGGCTGGAATGTGGAAATGAAAAACTACCTGGGCAGTAAAACCTTATTACCGCATTCCATTTATTTAAGCCGGGACAATAATTCTGAGCTGGATGTGCGACTGGTACTGAGGCAATGGTTGGTAGACAATTAGAGTGCCCGCCCGAATATTTCATAGGAACGCTGAAAATATATCTTAGCATCATGATTATAATAAGAATTTCAGATTTTTTCGAAAAGTCGACTATGTGTCTGACAACGCTATGCAGTTTTTGCCATAAATATATTTCTTTGGATATCAGCGGCTCCATGATTACTATATTTTGGGTACGATTCTCCTGTCACCATAGCTACGGCTATGCCAAAAATGTCATTCTGGGGCGAATCGTACAAACTGACTCACTGACCAATGTTGAAAGAAACATGGTCCCAACCTTCTGCATTCCTATGAAATGTTCGGGCTAGTCCATGAAAAAGATGGTCTGGCCGGCACCGGCAAAATTAAACCTTATGTTGCACATAACCGGGCGGCGTGAAGACGGTTACCATGAGTTACAAACAGTCTTTCAGTTCATAAATTATTCTGATGAGCTGGAGTTTAAGCTGAGAAGTGATGACAGGCTCATTCGCCACTGTGAAAATTTTGATGTTGCTGAAAGTGAGGACATAATTATTCGAGCCGCAAAGCGGCTGCGGGAAAAATTCTTACAAAAAAACGCATCAGATAAACGCGTTTTTGGTGTTGATATCTACCTTAATAAAAATATACCTATGGGTGCTGGACTGGGCGGCGGTAGTTCGGATGCAGCCACGGCTTTGATAGCGCTGAATAGATTATGGAAAATGCAGTTCACTATTGATGAGCTTGCTGAAATGGGACTGAGTCTTGGTGCTGATGTTCCGGTTTTTGTACGTGGATTTGCCGCCTTCGCAGAAGGAATTGGCGAAAAATTAAGCCCCGTTTCACCTGCAGAGAACTGGTATTTGCTGCTAATTCCACCAGTGCATGTTTCAACAAAAGAGGTGTTTTGTAATCCGCAATTGACACGGGATTGTTCTGCCATCAAACTATGCGACCTTTCGCGACACGAGTGGCGAAATGTGTGTACCCCGGTAGTGGTAAAAAACTACCCAATGGTGTCCCAGGCTATTGATATTATTGAAAAATATTCAAAAGCATACATGAGTGGGACAGGTGCTTCTGTATTTGCCAGTTTTAATACAAAAGCACAGGCGGAAGAAATTTTACAGCAAATTAGAAAAAATCCGGTTTCCAGTTCATGGATTAGTTTTGTTGCAAAAGGCTTAAATCAGTCACCGCTGCATAATTTTCTGGAATCTCAGGTTGGCAGCTAGATGTCGATTTGAGTAAGTGCTTAACTTATAACAATTTAAAAAATTGGGCCGTCGCCAAGCGGTAAGGCACCAGCCAGGTTTATGATATTTTGGGATCCTGGCATGCGCAGGTACAAATCCTGCGGGAAACGCATACAAGTTGAGTAAGTGCATAACTTATAACAATTTAAAAAATTGGGCCGTCGCCAAGCGGTAAGGCACCAGCCAGGTTTATAATATTTTGGGATCCTGGCATGCGCAGGTACAAATCCTGCGGGAAACGCATACAAGTTGAGTAAGTGCATAACTTATAACAATTTAAAAAATTGGGCCGTCGCCAAGCGGTAAGGCACCAGCCAGGTTTATGATATTTTGGGATCCTGGCATGCGCAGGTACAAATCCTGCGGGAAACGCATACAAGTTGAGTAAGTGCATAACTTATAACAATTTAAAAAATTGGGCCGTCGCCAAGCGGTAAGGCACCAGCCAGGTTTATGATATTTTGGGATCCTGGCATGCGCAGGTACAAATCCTGCGGGAAACGCATACAAGTTGAGTAAGTGCATAACTTATAACAATTTAAAAAATTGGGCCGTCGCCAAGCGGTAAGGCACCAGGTTTTGATCCTGGCATGCGCAGGTTCAAATCCTGCCGGCCCAGCCATATAAAGTAAATAGAACTGCATACCGCGTAGTTTAAAAAGATTCTGGCTAGCAGAAGCTGTTAGCTCCACCATAGTTCAATGTGAGACTAACAAGGTGAACCAAGAAGACGAACGCCGGTTGATGATATTCGCAGGTAATGCCAACCTTCCATTAGCACAGCGCATTGCCGAATTATTAGGCACCAGGCTTGGAAAAATTGGCGTAGAAACTTTTAGTGATGGAGAAATCTGCGTTGAGATAATGGAGAATGTTCGTGGACGTGACGTGTTTATTATTCAACCCACATGTCAGCCATGTAATGACAACCTGATGGAACTAATGGTGATGATTGATGCTATGCGCCGGGCTTCGGCACGACGTGTGACAGCGGTTGTTCCTTATTACGGGTATTCGAGACAGGACCGTAAACCACGCTCAGCACGCGTACCGATAACAGCCAAAGTTGTGGCCAACATGCTGGCAAGTGTAAAACTGGACCGTTTGTTAACAGTGGACTTACATGCGGACCAGATCCAGGGGTTTTTTGATTTACCGATTGATAACGTATATGCATCGCCGATTTTGTTAAAGGACATCTGGCAGCGGCACCGTGATGATTTACTGGTGGTATCACCGGATGTAGGCGGTGTAGTAAGGGCCAGGGCACTGGCAAAACGCCTGGGTGATGCCGAGCTGGCTATTATTGATAAACGCCGGCCAAAAGCGAATGTGTCTGAAGTGATGAATATCATCGGTGATGTTGTTGGCAAGGACTGCGTTATTGTCGATGACCTGGTTGA
>CAVYHW010000056.1:0-12617 GCA_963768215.1 uncultured Gammaproteobacteria bacterium | reverse complement strand
CATCACCATTGCTGAGCTTGTTGGTTTTCCGCCGGAAGATATTATTTTTGATCCGAATATTTTTGCTGTCGCCACAGGTATAGAAGAACACAATAATTACGCTGTTGATTTTATTGAGGCAACACGCACCATCAAGCAGACACTACCACATGTCCGATGATGAGCGGTGGTGTGTCTAACGTATCATTCTCTTTTCGTGGTAATAACCCGGTGCGTGAAGCGATTCATGCGGTATTTCTGTACCATGCGGTAAAAGCCGGTATGGATATGGGCATAGTGAATGCCGGACAGCTGGCGATCTATTCAGATATTCCTGACGAGTTAAAACTGCGCGTGGAAGATGTGGTGCTGAACCGCAATGATGAAGCCACCGAAGCGTTGCTTGACATCGCTGCAAATTCCGTGGTGACGGGAAGGCTATGAAACCAAAGAAGACCAGGAATGGCGCAGCTATGCCGGTCAATAAACGCCTCGAACATGCGCTCGTCAAAGGGATTACCGAATTTATCGAAGAGGATACCGAGTAGGCGCGGCAGGAGTTTGCGGCTTCACTGCGAAGTCATCGAAGGCCCGCTGATGGATGGCATGAACGTGGTTGGTGATCTGTTTCGGTGACGGCAAAATGTTTTTGCCGCAGGTGGTGAAGTCTGCGCGCGTGATGAAAAAGGCCGTGGCCTTTTTAATGCCTTTCCTGGAGGCCGAAAAAGAAGGTGAAATCCAGACCAATGGAAAAATCCTGATGGCAACCGTGAAAGGTGATGTGCATGATATCGGTAAAAATATTGTTGGTGTGGTGCTGCAGTGTAATAACTACGAAGTAATTGATATGGGCGTAATGGTGGCCGCTGAAACCATTCTTAGCGAGGCGAAAAAACACCACGTTGATATTATTGGCCTGTCCGGCCTGATCACGCCGTCACTGGATGAAATGGTGCATATGGCCTCGGAGATGGAGCGGCTTGGCATGAATATTCCATTGCTTATTGGCGGCGCTACCACCTCACGCATTCATACCGCTGTAAAAATTGATCCGAAATACAGTAATGCCGTAGTTTATGTGCCTGATGCTTCGCGTGCGGTGGGTGTTGCCGGTGATTTATTAAGTGAGGAGCGTAAAAAGGTATATGTTCAAAATATAAAAGAAGAATACGAGAACATGCGTGTGCAGCGCGCAAGTCGTACGGCCAGCAGGGAAAACTTTACCCTGCAACAGGCGCGTGACAATGCATACAAAGGTGACTGGGAAAATTACACGCCGCCAAAACCAGCGTTTCTAGGTATTAAAGTATTTGAAGATTATCCGCTGCAGGAGTTAGTCCAATATATTGACTGGACACCGTTTTTTCATGCCTGGGAGCTGTCGGGTAAATATCCGAAAATTCTACAGGATGATATTGTTGGCGTAGAAGCAACGAATTTATTTAATGATGCGCAACACATGTTGAAACAGATTGTGGATGAAAAATGGTTAACTGCGCGCGCGGTGATCGGCTTCTTTCCCGCTAACAGCGTGGGTGATGATATAGAGCTTTACGCAGATGATGGAAGAGCCGCTGTAAAAGCCGTGTTGCATCATTTACGTCAGCAAATGGCAAAACCATCAGATCGCCCTAACAGCTGTATTTCTGATTTTGTCGCACCGCGGTCTTCGGGTAAGAGTGACTATGTAGGCGCCTTTGCGGTGACCACCGGTATTGGTATAGAACAGCATGTCCGTCGTTTTGAAGCAGATCATGATGATTACAACAGCATCATGCTAAAAGCGCTGGCTGACCGCCTGGCGGAAGCTTTTGCCGAGTGTATGCATGCGCATGTACGTAAAGACTTCTGGGCTTACGCGCCTGATGAGAATTTCACCAATGATGAGCTGATTGCAGAAGCTTACCAGGGTATCCGTCCAGCACCGGGTTATCCTGCCTGTCCGGACCATACGGAAAAAGCGACTTTATGGTCGTTAATCGAGCCGGACAAGAATGCCGGTATTACACTCACGGAAAGTTTTGCCATGCTGCCGACTGCCGCAGTTTCCGGATTTTACTTCTCGCACCCTGATGCTAAATATTTTGGCACCGGAAAAATCCAGAAAGACCAGGTGGAAGATTACGCCAGGCGTAAAGGTGAAAGTATCAGAGTTACTGAGCGCTGGTTAGCACCGGTGCTGGGTTATGACGCTTAAAGATGGTAACTATCGCGGTGGCTCCACACCTGTATTCATGAGGGTAATCATCATTACTGGCTGCGTCTGATTCATGTCTCGGGCAGTTAACGGGTCAGCACTGTGTCGAATTATTTAATTTTTCATATTGTTGAATGGCCGTTGCTTTAACTAACTGTATTTGTTGAGAAAGTGAATAAAACTTTGTTATTTATGTAATTTTCCGGTGTCAGTAAATATTACAGTGATAGCAATTACTTATTTTTTTGATGTATACAGTTAATAATTTATATTATGCCATGACTGTCAAAATAAATAATGTATTCAAAGGCTTAAAATAAATATTTTTTGTGTTTTTGCTGGCGTATAGTGATATATTTTTGTTGGCATAATAGATGCAGGAAACATTGATGTATTCAATCGAAATTGTGGTTTTATTCGAAAAGGATACTTTGGATCAGACGATTTATTACATATGGCTAATATTTCGTTATTCTACAATGAGTAAGACTCCTTACCTTTTAGCCGGTGCTCTGCACCGGTTTTTTTTCAGCGCGGCTACGAGTTATCCGGAGCAGTTAGTCCAGTTGGAAGTTATTCACAAAACCTGTGGATAAAACTGTGGAAACACATTTTATTATTAGTTCTATGGTTAGCTGCATAGAGCTTCTCCGGAATGAATAAAAAATATCCATAATTCTATGATTAGTGTAATATTTTCCGAATAAACGGGTATTGTAAAAACTCGCTGTAATTTCCTCAAAACGGCATCGTAATTAAAGGCGCCACGTTGTGTATAACTTCTGCCTGGCTTATACATCCTGAACAGACCTTATAAAATAATGAGGTTAACTGAATACATTGCTGTAATATTCATTTTATGTCTTTAATTCGTCTTAGAAATATTCACGTTGGTTTTGGTGGCCCTGCTATTCTGGAAAGCATCAGTCTTTCCATTGATGCCGGAGAGCGGCTCTGTTTGCTGGGCCGTAATGGCACGGGAAAATCGACTTTATTAAAAGTGATTTCCAAACAGGTAAAAGCTGATAGCGGAGATCTTGAGTTTAAGCAGAACTTAAAAATTGCTGTGTTAGACCAGGAGCCACGAGCTGATCTGCAGGGCAGTATTTTTGATGTGGTCGCCATGGGTCTGGGTGAGAATGCAAGGTTTTTGCAGGATTATCATCATGCCTTGCATAATTTTTCAGAAAATAATAATGATCAGACTATTGCAGAATTAGAACGTGCACAGAACCAGGTGGATATTCACAATGCATGGCAGCTAAATCAGCAGGTCGAAGAAGTATTAAGCCGTATGCAACTCGATGCTGACGTTGACTATGCCTCGCTGTCCGGCGGTATGAAACGACGTGTCTTGCTGGCAAAAGCACTGGTGATTAAACCGGACATTCTGTTACTGGATGAACCAACGAACCACCTTGACGTAAATGCTATCCAGTGGCTGGAAGAGCAGCTGTTAAGTTACCGGGGCGCGTTAATGTTCATTACTCATGACCGCTCATTTATGCGCAAGCTGGCAACACGAATCGTTGAGCTTGATCGCGGCTGTCTCAGCAGTTACCCCGGAAATTATGATACTTACCTGCGACGTAAAGCAGAGGCGCTGCATGCAGAGGAAGTAGCCAATGCACACTTTGATAAAAAGCTGGCGCAGGAAGAGGTTTGGATAAGGCAGGGAATAAAAGCGCGCCGTACACGTAATGAGGGCAGGGTGCGTGCTTTAGAAAAAATGCGTGATGAGCGTAATCAGCGACGCAATAAGGCAGGTAAAGTTGCGATGAATGCGACCGCTGCGGAGTCTTCGGGCAAACTGGTATCTGAAGCGGAAAATGTGAGCTTTGATTATGATGGCAAACCATTAATAAAAGGTTTAACTACAACCATATTACGTGGCGACAAAATAGGTGTTCTTGGCCCAAATGGTGCGGGTAAGACAACCTTGCTGCGTTTGTTGCTGGGCGAATTGAAGCCAGACACAGGCCGCATTACGATGGGAACAAAACAGGAAGTTGCCTATTTTGACCAGTTTCGCGCACAGCTGGATGAGAATGCCAGCGTTATTGATAACCTGTCTCAGGGCAGAGAGTTTGTTGAAATAAATGGCAACAGAAAACATGTGATTGGTTATTTACAGGACTTTCTGTTTGCGCCGGAACGTGCGCGTTCGCCAGTAAGTATGTTATCGGGCGGTGAGCGAAATCGATTATTACTGGCCAAACTGTTTTCCAAACCGTCTAACATACTGGTGCTTGATGAGCCTACCAATGATCTTGATATAGAAACACTGGAGTTACTTGAAGAACTGGTCATGGAGTACAAGGGGACGGTGCTTGTGGTCAGCCATGACAGGGAATTTATAAATAATGTAGTAACCAGTACCCTGGCGTTTGAGGGCGGAGCACAGGTCAACGAGTATGTCGGCGGTTATGATGACTGGTTGCGGCAGTCGGCAGACAGCAAAGCACTGATGGAGGTATCCGCTAATAAAGCAAAGTGTGTTGCTGAAGATAATAAGCGGGTAAATCAGAGGCCGGCAAACCAGGGCCAGGCAATAAAAACCAGAAAATTAAGTTATAAAGATCAGCGTGAACTTGATACCTTGCCAGCACAGATTGAGTCTTTTGAAGAAGAAATTGAGTCATTGCAGAAACGCATGGCGAGTGATGAATTTTATAAACAGGAAAAAGAAGAAATAAAAAAAATGCAGGAGCAGCTACAGGCGGCAGAAGCCAGTTTGCAACATTGCTATAATCGCTGGGAAGCTCTGGAAGCAGGCTAGTGTATTTAACCCGGATATTTCATAGGACCGCTGTAAATTTAACATAACATTATGATTATCTTAAGAAATAGCAGTAGTAAAATACACTATGTACCCGATAACGCTATGCAGTTTTTGCCATGAAAACTTTCTTTGGATATCAGCGGCCCCAGAATTGATTTATTTTGAGTACGATTCCCCTGTATCCATAGCTACGGCTATGCCCATAACATCATCATGGGGCGAATCGTACAAACTGACTCACTGACCGATGTTATAAAATATACCCCATTGTCTGCACTCCTATGAAATATCCGGGTTAAAGAGAGTTTTCAACAGTATAAAGCGATTCATGGATCATTATGTAGATTATGTAGTGGCTAAGGGGTTATTGATAGAGTGTCATTCTGGCTAAAACGACGTTATGTAAAAAAGCATATAATTACAGCATTTCTATTTCCAGTTAGTATCTAGTTAGTAAGGATCAAAGTGAAAAATATACTTGTAGCAATCGATAATTTCGAGACCATAACAGTCGCATCGCCCATCATTGAGCGAACCATCGAGTTAGCCAACGCTTTTTCGAGTAAGGTGTGGATGCTGCATGTTGCTCCACAACCGGGACAATCCCCATTTAATATTGATGAAACAGTTTTACGTAGTGAAGTTGCTCACCAGCTTCACGATGAGCATGATTTTTTTCAGCAACTTTCAAAATGTCTGCGAGACCGGAACATTGAAGCCAGCTCTCTTATGATCGAGGGTGCAACCGTTAAAACCATACTGCATGAATCTGAGCGACTGAATATTGATTTAATAATTTTAGGATGTCACAGGCACAGCGAACTGTTTGGCGTCTTGACCAAAGGTACCGAAGAAGGCCTGCTTGGTAAATGCACCCATCCTGTAATGTTCGTCCCCATGCCTGAGTGAAGCAGTAATATAGATCTTAGACCAGCCGTACACTTTAAGATATTTTGTTCTGCTTTTCTCAGCGCTCCGTCCAGGTAATAGTCCTGCCCATCTAAATCTTAAGACAATCTTAACTGGTGTCAGCAATATTGACATTGCCTTTTTATTTCAGCATGACGATAAGGGAAATATGCTGTAACTCATTGAAATATCGATATATCCAGCTCAAGACTCCGTCTACAGAAGGCTTTCTCCGGTGCTTCTTATAACTTTCAGGTGTCATAAATATTTACAGTCAATGGTTAAAAAGTATACAGCAAGATATAGAATAATTTTAATTAAAACATTAGCTTAACGATAGTTGTATATATTGGCACGCCATCTGCATAGGTGTAAGCGAGTAACTTATAAACTATTAACAATCTTATTAGGAGAACGAAATGAATACTAAATTATTAACCTTACCCGCTGCTGCCCTGCTGGGCTTATCCAGCCTGTCAGCACAGGCAGTACCTGACCTCAATCTATTTGAATATGCTTTCAATGTTGATGGTGTCGTATCAATTAATACGGCTCCCACCAGGTGTAGATATCAGTCTTTTTGATACTAACACTGGTCTGGGCACCATTACCGCAAGCATTAGCGGTGCAGGACGCCACACTTTTGATGCATTCTTCGACCATGATATCGGTGCACGAAATTTTTCGAATGAGGTAGGCAAGGCTAGACGTACACTTGCTTCCGGACAGAGCTGGGAGATTGATGAGCCTATCTTTCAGATATTGTCGGTAATTTCGTAACTAGTGCCCTGGATAATACTAATAGCATTGTTTTCCCCAATCTAGATGATGTCTCCATGGCGATGGGCTGGGATTTCGACCTGCTTGAATAGTCAGACAGCAGAAATCAGCATGTTACTGAGTACTGAAAGACCAGATTCAGGTTTCTACCTGATGCAAGAAAATATGGTAGGAGGAAATCCGAATTATCTTCGTAGTAATTACGATCTCTATTTATCCAGCACACTTAATGTGGTGCCCGAACCATCCATGCTTATTACTTCTGGGCATAGGCCTGACAGGTATGATGATTACCCGTCGTAAAATGAAGGTCTAAGTATAAGGAACTGTGTAATGCAGTAAGTTGTTAGCCTTTACTAAAGAAGAATCTGTCTCCATCCTTGCGGGGGAGCAGATTTTTTTTGGGGACAAGGTTTTTTTAGAGCAGGGGCCTGGCCAGTTGACAATAGTTTTTCGCATTGGTCAATGTGCGGTGAATGATGCGGAAAAAATCAATAGTAAAGCTGGTGTCCGGTTCTGGCAGGTGATTTTTTTTTGCAAACCTGGCTTTGCTTCAATACCAGGTCGACTTGTTGCAGAGTAATATTCCTGCCCAGTTAAATCTTAAGACAATCTTAACTGGTGTCAGCAATATTGACACTGCCTTTTTGTTTCAGCATGACGATAAGGGAAAATGCTGTAACTCATTGAAATATCGATATATCCAGCTTGTGCGTTTGTCTGCAGAAGGCATTTCTCCGATGCTTGTTATAAATTTCAGGCGTCATATATATTTACAGTAGTGATTAATTGTTATTCATCTCAAGACAAGGGAATATCAATAAAAACAATAAGTTAGTTGTTATTATGAATATTGGCACGCCATCTGCATAAGTGTAAGTGAGTAACTTATAAATGTAACAATCTTATTTAATGTAACAATCTTATTTTAGGGGAACGAAATGAATACTAAATTATTAACCTTACCCGCTGCTGCCCTGCTAGGCTTATCCAGCCTGTCAGCACAGGCAATACCGACACCTGCACTATTTTATTATGATATCAATGTTGATGGTGTTTCAAGCCCTGCAGGTGTTGATCTCAGTCTTTTTAATACTGGCACTGGTCTGGGTACCATTACCGCAAGCATTAGCGGTGTGGGCTCCCACACTTTAGATGCCTACTTCGACCATGATATCGGTGGAAGTTTTTCGAATGAGGCAGGTAAGGCTAGACGTACCGCTGCTTCCGGACAGAGCTGGGAGATTGATAAGATTAGTGGAAATATTTGGTCTAATTTCTTAAATAGTGATCTGGATAATACTAATAGCGTTGTTTTCCCCACTATAGGTGATGTTGCCATGGCAATGGGCTGGGATTTCGACCTGCTTAGTAATCAGGAAGCAGAAATCAGCTTTTTACTGAGTACTGAAAAACCAGACGAAGGTTTCTACCTGAAGCAAGAAAATATAGTAGGAGGAAATCCGAATTATCTTCGTAGTAATTACGACATCTATTTATCCAGTACACTTAGGGTAGTGCCCGAACCATCCATGCTTTTACTTCTGGGCATAGGTCTGACAGGTATGGTGATTACCCGTCGTAAAATGAAGGTCTAAGTATAAGGAACTGTGTAATGCAGTAAGTTGTTAGCCTTTACTAAAAAAGAATCTGTCTCCTCCTTGCGGGGGAGGCAGATTTTTTTTGGACAGGGTTTTTAATAGGGCAGGGCTTGCCTCGAATATTTCATAGGAACGCTGTACATCCCATGCATGAAAATGTCGGATTAGGCCAGAGTTTTATATTTTTACACCATGTAATAACACCCAGTCTTCTTCAAACACGGGGTCATCCATATTATAAAATTCGCTGTAAGTGTTAACTACAGATTCAGCCTGCTCTTTTAGAATTCCAGACAACACAATATCACCTCTGGTTTTAGTGTGGCCGGCCAGTGTCGGCGCCAGTTCTGCGAGTGGTCCGCTAAGGATGTTAGCGACAACGATATCGTATTGTGGTTTTGTGCCGGCGTCAGCACAGTGCTTTTGAAAATCATCAGGCAGGTAAGTTGTAATTTTATCTGTGACCTGGTTGGTTTCAGCATTATTTTGTGTGGCGGTTAATGCCTGTGGATCAATGTCAACGCCATCAGCGTGTTTGATGCCGAGCATGCAGGCGGCAATAGCTAATATACCTGAGCCACAGCCGTAATCTAGAAGTGTTTGCTGGGCTGTATTCTGGACCGGAATATTTTGATCTAACCAGCGTAAACATAAGGAAGTCGTTGGATGAGTGCCGGTGCCAAATGCCAGCCCGGGATCAAGCCTAAGGTTGATGGCTTCTGGTACTGGTGGTTCGATGTGCAGCGGACATACCCACAGGCGTTCTCCAAATTGCATGGCATGGTAATGCTCCATCCATGCGCGCGTCCAGTTCTGGTCTTCCAGTATTTCAGTTTTACAGCTGTAATTTATCTCACTCAGGTTTTGCTCGATTAAGTCAAGTAATTGTTGATGATTATTGTTATAGCTGAACAGGCCGGTGATAACGACCGCGTTCCAGATGGCTACTTCGTCAACTGCCGGCTCAAGAATGGGCTGGTTTGCTGCGTCGGTAAAGGTCACTGTCTGTGCCCCGGCAGAGAACAGGCAGTCCTCAACGACTTCAGCATTGCTTTTTGTGGTATTAATTGAAATCTGCAACCAGCTCATAATGGTGCTCAGGGTGTTGTTTTTTTGATGGTAATTTATCTTTAGTCGTTGTAGCCTAACTGATAGTTTGATGTATGTTATATAAATTACTGAATATATTTTTCACCAGTATGAAAATTTGATTTGAATGACGAGTTAAAGAGGCATTTTTATGGATACACAAGCCTGTCAAAATGCGATGGATGCACTTAAGGCGAAGGATTATAAAGCAGCTGAACGTGCTTTTAAGATTGAGTTTGAATCCACTCCTGAAATTCTTGGGCAGGCCAATAATGGACAGTACAATAATGTACAGTCTTATTATGGTTTAACTCAGGTACTTAATTCCAATGAAAATGGTTTATTACTGTGTCGCGATGCCGCGAGTAAGGAAACGCATGATGGTGATGTGTTTTTAAATTTGGCCTGTGCCGAGCTGGAAAGTAATAATCGAAAACGTGCTATAGAAGCCATTCAGCAGGGTATGAATATCGATCCTCATAACGCCAGGGTCAGACGCGCCTGCGCCATGCTGGATTGCCGTAAAAAATGCTGTTTAGAATTTTTACCTCGTCAACACAGGCTTAACCATTTTTTGGGCCGCCTGAGGCGTCGGTCAGGGCAGGATGTAACGGTCCATAGCCTACTGTATGAATAAATAAAAACCTGTTACAGAAGTGCATAGGTATTTTTAAATACCAGTTATTAGCTGATTTTTGACCAGGTTGATAAGCTATTAATAGTGCGTTTTGTAATTCACTGTGTGGTTGCAAGTCATCTATTGACAGGCTTTGTCGGGCGATTTTCTGTGGTTCTTCGAATAATTTATTTTCTTTCCAGGCAACTATAAAGTCTAAGGGACAGGCACTGCTTTTGACTTAATTTGCCTTTTTCTAATCGTTATTTACCCGGTTTTTGTGCTGCTCAGATCTGGAAGTTGGTGAGCTGGTTAGTTTTTATTGATGGGTAAAATGTTAGGTTTATTGTCTGAGTGACCCTGTTCCAGTTCACCAAGCATTAATTCCATGGCTTCGAGCGTACGGTTCAGGATCATGGTGGCAGCATAATGAAAAAAGCGGATCTCACACGGTATAGGTTCATGCAGTGATTTGCGGCCTGTGGTTTCAAATTTGGTCCAGGCGGCAATAGGTACATCATTTAAAACATTATCGACAATAATCCAGGCATCTTTTTGTATTATCAGGTCGAGGTGTTTGAGTTTGGGAATGGATAAGCGGATCTGGTTGCCCAGTTGTTTTAAGGCTGTGTGTACATGATTGTAATAGCTGGCATCTACCTTGCCCGCCTTGGCGCTGAGCTGCGGGACTTCATCATGGCGGGTATATAATTGTCCACTATTCATCTTTCAGGGCCCATTAAGTGTCCCGGTTATGCAGGCTTGTTAACCAGTCAGTGAAGCGAACAGCGTAGGCAGTTTCTCCGGCAGGTGGTCAACGTTATCAATAATAGTGTAGTTGTTTTCACCAAAAAGGCGTTTTACATAATTGTCTGCATTTGGGTCGAGCGTCAGGCAATAAGTTAAAACGCCAGTGCTGTAGAGTTCCTCAACTGCTTTTTTTGTGTCATGGCGCAGATGCTGAGGATCGCGTTCGTCAATATCTGCCGGTTCACCATCGGTTACCAGGAGTATTAATTTGCGTCTTTCCGGCTGTTTCATCAGGTGATTACCTGCATGTCGAAGCGCTGCGCCCATACGTGTTGATAAGCCGCCTTTCATTCCTGCCAGGCGTGACTTCATCATCATAATGCTGAGCGAAGTCTTTAAAGCGGTAATACTGAACATCGTGGCGACCATCTGAAGCAAAACCATGCAGTGCAAACGGGTCGCCAATACCATCAATGGCTGTTGATACCAATGTGGCAGCTTCACGCGTCAGCTGTAATATCGTTTTATCAGAACCGGCCATGGCTTCGTTGGTAGACTCAGATAGATCCATTAAGACAATGGCTGAAAGATCGCGAGTCTTTAAAATGTTACGCATGGTGATGCGAGGGTTTGGCTGTTCGCCCATGCGGATCGAAATCATGGCATCGACCGCTGCATTTAAATCGATCTCGTCACCATCTTCCATGTTACGGACACGCTGTACACCTTCGGGTGTCAACAGGTCGATGATCTGTTTGATGCGATGTGCAATGGGTCTGTATTCAGTCAGGATATCGTGGATATCTTCCGGGTCACCTTTGGGTTGACGGCGCTCGTAAACGGTGGCCCAGTCGGGACGGTGTAACTGGATCTGGTAGTCCCATTCCTGGTAATGGAATGGGTCAGAAACCGGTTCCTTGCCCCACATATCATTGAAGCTGATCTGCTCATCGGTCAGGTCATCTTCATAAGGACGCATATTGGTAGAACAGGTCCATATTTCCTGGGCATCATCACCAGCCAGTTCGCAATCAACTTCGTTGGCCATTTCGATAACACTAACCTGGCGACGAACCTGGCGTTGACTGGCAGGCATATATTCGACTTGGGTATTCCAGGTGAACTCTTCAAATTCCCAGACGTAACGATTGTCGTCACGGTAAGGTATACGGATGCGTTCGAGGATGCGTAAGCTGGGTACGGCTTTGCGTGTAGCGAAGATGTTGAATACATCAAGACCCAGGTGCCAGGAAAATTGATTGTTATCCTGATTGTCTTCGATTTCGCTATGAAATTTTTCGGCAACTGCATTGAGCTCAGCATCTTCAGATGAGACGGTCTCATCCATCAACATCAGCGCAAAATGTTCCAGTACAAGCATGGTCGGATGCTCAGGCTCATCATCGTCATCTGCAATTTTCAGCAGCGTTGTCCAGAGTTTTTTCAATCCGGGAAAATCATAGATGGCCTTGTACTCGACACGAGCATCTTCGATAAGCCCGATGAAGAACATCTGTGCAGGGCTTAACTGTTCAGCAGAGATTGGTTCACTCGAATAACACATATGTGACGCCATATGTGCTGCGGTTGCACGGCACAGTTCGAGTCCAGGAATCTTGTCATCATCAGTAACGCAGTCAGGAATAACCTCTTCACCAACTTCTTTTACACTAAAGGCATTTCCTGAATGTAGGTAATAACAACGTCACCGCCTCTGCCGAGCTTATGCAGAGACACCGCACCGTCCATGTACTTTTCTAGACCAGTAGGTGACATGATGCGAGCGGCTTCATGGAACGTGCCTTACAGTATATCGCGTACCTCAGGTACACTTTCTAGAAAATCTGCGTAGTCTTTGAGTTTAATAGACATAAATAACTCATTGATCTCTTGTCCCTGGCGGAATGCGTAACA
>CAVYHW010000055.1:0-33215 GCA_963768215.1 uncultured Gammaproteobacteria bacterium | reverse complement strand
CCGCGCTGACTGACAGCGACCGCTGGCCCTGGCTGGAGCTGCTGGCCGAACAACTGAAAAGGCGCATCGAGCATGGTGTATCTGCCGTTCTCGCCTGCTCGGCATTGAAACAGAGCTATCGCCATCGCCTGGCCCCGGACCCTGCCAATGTGCATTTTGTCCATCTTCAGGGCGACTATGATCTGGTTCTCTCCCGGCTTGAAAAACGTCGTGACCACTTTATGCCCGCCGGGCTGCTGCGCAGTCAGTTCGCTGAGCTGGAACCCCTGTTAGACGGGGTGGTCGTCAGCATCGATCAAAAACCCGATACTATCGTAGAGCAGATTATCAACGCTCTTGCTCTGAACAATCAACACCATACCAGTACGCTGGTCGATGGCCTGATGTTCCCCGAAGCACCGCGCTGGCATCATGGCGAGTTATGGTTTACCGACCAGCACGCACGCCGGGTGTTGCGATTAAATGCCGATGGCAGTCTGTTCGAAGTTACCAAAACCCCGGATCTACCCGGTGGTCTCGGCTGGTTGCCCGATGGCACATTACTGGTCGTACAGATGACCGAGCGCACCGTCTGCTCTATAGTGAATAGTCGGCTGAAGCCCTATGCCGACCTGTCGGGTCTGGCCGGTTTTCACTGCAATGACCTGCTGGTCGATTCTCAGGGACGTGCATGGGTAGGTAACTTCGGTTATGACCTGCATCGCGGCGAAGCAGTCAAAAGCGCTGAGATCATACTGATCCCTGTTCACGGCCCGCCGCGTATTGCAGCGCGTGACGTCATCTTTCCAAACGGTATGGCCATCACCGCTGACGGTAACACGCTGCTCGTCGCCGAAACATTCGCCGCGCGCATCACCGCGTTAGACATCAGCGCAGACGGACAACTCAGTAATGCCCGTCTCTGGGCCGATCTCAACGGCGCATTCCCGGACGGCCTGTGCCTTAACCCCGATGGAACATTGTGGGTGGCAGCGCCGAACATCAGCCAGGTGTTACAGCTGCGCGAAGGTGGTGAAATTCTCAGCCGGGTATTCACTCATGCCCGCCCCTATGCCTGTGCCATTGGCGGCCACAATGACGACAAACTGTACATCACCAGCTCAGCAACCGATGATCCTGGAAAAGCAAAGAACCAGAAATCGGGCCGTATCGAAATGTTGTCACTTGATTAGCACTTCCTTAAACTTCAGCTAATTTATTGAGTGTGTTAAGCGTTAAGATTTTTGTGGTGAGAACATCGAGTATTTCATCACTGGGCACACCGATACCTGAAGGACAGTGATGCGTGTACAAAGTGACATGTGGCGGGGGTAGCGGTGCGCCGGCGTCGAGCAGGCCAAGGCTCTTCAGCTGATCATAAAATTCCATCATGCCCGGCATCTCAATGCGCATGATAATGCTCTTCTGAACAGTATTGTTTTTTGAACGTGACAGCATGTGTACGGAACCTGTCTGTTTGAATGACCAGTCAATGTTTTCGAATGTGTTTTCGAGTGACTGTTTGATGGTTTGATCCAGCTTAATTTCTTCCTGCAATATTAAGCCGAGTTTGCTGCCGATCACGGTGACATGAAGCTCTTTTTTTGGCATAAAACGATCACCGAGAATTTCGATGCTATTTTTCGCCAGGCAGAAATCTTCCGGCTTGAGTGCGATAATAACTGAGTCGTTTTCATTAAAACCCGGCCATAATAATTGCATTGGCATATCTCAACAGCTACGAATCAGGCCTGCCTGAATAAGCTGTATCAAAGATACTTTCAAGATGTGGATTGATGCCACGAAGCTCATCAATAACCCTTTTCGCCCAGTCAAAGTATTCCTGTCGTCGCTGTAAACTCCAGTTAGGAGGCGGGTTTACCGAGACATCCCGCAAGTTACTGATTTTGTCAGCAAGTTTTACCAGTTTAGCTTCATCACTGATATGTGCGGCATGGTCGATTTGCGCCTGTTTACGTTCATGCCTTTGCAGTGAAGTGTCATCTGTGACAGCCATCACAATATCCTTTATTGTGGCCCCGAATTTATGTTCCAGTTCTTCAAACGTAGTTTCAGTGTCCTCTACCGTATCATGCAATAATGCGCCGCATATCACATTAACATCGGTGACATGCGCCTCATTGCATAAAATACTGGCCAGTGAGATTGGATGATTGATATAAGGAGAGGCATCAACATCTTTTCTTCGTTGATCTTTATGTTTTACCGCAGAAAATTGTAAAGCTTTAAGAAGTAATTTCAGGTCATTCTCTTCAATACTCATTTAATACTCTCTTAAGTCTTTCGTTATATAATGCATGTTTAAAGAACCGCTTATGCGAAATATTGTCATTATAGACCTTTAAGCAATGACCGTAAGTTAAACTGTGCTGGCCACTTGATATTTTCAGGTAATTCTTAAACTCGAGACTCAATGCTTTATGAACAATAACATCAGCAAATTTCTATTCATTCTGCTTATCTCGCTAATTGTCGCTTCCTGTGGTAAAGCACAGGAAGATGATAATGATCATGATGATGAAAAAGATGGTGCAGGCGTACCTGAAACCAGCACTGGAACCAATACCAATACCAATATCAATATCAATGCCACCCACAGGCTGCTGGCATTCAATGACCTTGGTATGCATTGTGCCGACCTGGATTATTCAACCTTTGTTATCCTGCCGCCTTTTAATGTTGTTCACAGCCAGGTTATCGAGCGCGGAAATATACCACGGCTCCTGAATGATTCGCAGGTGAATGTCAGCTACCGGGCGGTCGCGGATGGCTCGGGTTCAATTAACAGTACCAGCCAGAACCAGGGTGGCGCAATCCATAAGAGCAATTTCTGGGACACTAATCCAGAAACGGGCAATAGTTATGTATTTGATCTGTTTGGCCTCAACCCACCAGCCGATGAAGGTCTGGCCCTGAACCCGGACCTGGGACAGACTATGCCGGGGATTTTGAATCCATACACTAGCAACGATCCCCAGCCATTCAAACATTATAATACGGACAAAAAGTGGTTTGCAGCCGACGGCGTGCCGATTCTGCCAGTTGACGATGCCGGACAGCAGAATGCCTACCCGCTGATGCGCGTCAGTGCAAGCTTACCCGCCACAGGCGAAATACTCACCAGCCTGGATGTGGTGCTGCCGGTCGCCTCAGAAGCGGATTGCCAGAACTGCCATACCCTGGGTGAAGTTGGAACAGCGGACAATAACCCGGACTACGAACTGCCTGACAACAGCGACCCCAATAGTGTCTTGCAGGCGGCAAAACACAATATACTGGTTTTACATGATGCCAAACACGGCACAAACCTAGTCGATAAAACACCTGTGCTGTGCGCCAGTTGCCACTATTCCGCCGCATTAGACCTGGCCGGCATCGGACCTGCCGGTGCACAACTTAGCAAACCCAATATGTCACAGGTTATGCACGGCCATCACGGTGAGCTGACTGACCCCAATACGGGCGATCAACTGTTTCCGTCAAATGGTACACTTGAAGAAACATGCTATCAGTGCCATCCGGGCAAGATTACCAAGTGCCTCAGGGGCGCCATGGGTGGCGCCGGTATCGAATGCGTGGACTGCCACGGCAGTATGATTGCAGTGGGAAGCTCATCACGTCAGCCCTGGATTGATGAACCCAGGTGCGAGTCCTGCCATACGGGAGATGCCGTAAGCAATAATGGAAGCATTCGCCTGTCACAGGCCTGGGATGGTGATGTTAATATCGCGACTCCCCGTTTGGCCAGCAACAAACGCTTCGCTGAAAACACCGATACTTTATATCGCAACAGCCTGGGTCACGGCAAAGTTGCCTGTGAAGGCTGCCATGGATCCACCCATGCGATCTGGCCGAATGCACTGGCAAGCGCAAATGACAACGTGGCGGCCAATCAATTGCAGGGACATGCCGGTACCATCAGTGAATGCGGTACCTGCCACACCAGCCTGCCGCTGACCCTCAACGGACCTCATGGCATGCATAATGTTAACAGCCGTGGCTGGAACCTGGAGCATGAAGATTTTTACGAGCGTAATCCCGATGCCTGCCGTGCCTGCCATGGCCAGAACCTGGAAGGCACCGTACTTTCCCAAACCGCTGCGGACAGGGACTTCCTGAGCGACGATGATGGCAACCGAAGCATTCACCTGGTCAAGGGAACGCCTGTTAGCTGCGATATGTGCCATAGAAAACCTCGATAAAACCAGATGAGATATTGCTCAAGCATCCCGGAAACTGGATTCTTATTCAGGTCTAATATCAATAAGTTCAGGTTATATCTTTAAATACAGGTGCTGTGATGTATCAAACCCGGCAGCAGACAATTGCTGATGTACGGGAAATATAGCGGTGTATGTTAATTCAGCAAATGAATGTATACGAAATCTCAACCTGCTGAATAGACATTAAAATATCAAGCAAAAGAGCACTTTTTAACTGCTAGTTTCCACGCTAAATTATAGCAAAATGGCCCTGGTATATTTCAAATATAAAATTTATATTCAGATAGTTAAAACATATTATTAATTTACATTATCATTAATATACCTATCATAATTCAGCATCATGATAAACGTTCTGCACATCATCCAGCTCATTCAACATATCTAAAAACCTGTTAAACCTGTCTACGTCATCGCCGGTTACAGGTGTGCTGGCTTTTGGCAAAAACTGAATTTCATCAACATCAAAATCAATCTCGCCAAAAGTTTCCGTTAATGCTTTTCTGGCCTTATAGTAATCGGTATGAGGGGCGAATATGGTAATTTTTTCATCCTCATTTTCTATATCGGTGACATCGACATCTGACATTAATAATGCGTCAAGCACGGCTTCTTCGTCATCACCCTGAAACACAAAGATGCAGGAGTGATCAAACATGTGGCTGACAGAACCTTCGGTGCCAATTTTACATTTCGTTTTGGTAAAACACTGGCGCACATCACCAAAGGTGCGGTTGGGGTTATCGGTGAGACAATCAACAATAACCATACAACCACCTGGCCCGAAACCTTCATATCGGGCGACGGAAAAGTCTTCACCGCTACCACCCTGCGCTTTATTGATGGCTTTCTCAATAACGTGGCTCGGCACCTGGTCTTTTTTGGCCCTTTCGATCAGTCCGCGCAATGCCAGGTTCCCTTCCGGATCTACCCCACCCTCTTTGGCGCACATATAGATTACACGGCCATATTTACTGTAGACCTTTGCTTTGGCGTCAGATGTTTTAGCCATCGACTCTTTGCGGTTTTGATAGGCTCTGCCCATAACGCTACTGCTCCGTTGAACGATTATAAATATAAATTTTACAGAATCAGGTATCTGTACAGGGCATATTACCAATTATTAGCTTCCCTTTTTAGTTACAAAACTGGTAGGCTCTGATTTCGGCTAGATTTATATTGTAAAAAATTCTTTCAGGTAAAATTAATATGGCAACAGGAAAAGTAAAGTGGTTTAACGAAACTAAAGGTTTTGGTTTTATTTCTCAGGACGATGGCGGCGATGACGTATTCGTTCATTTCAACGCAATTCAGGGTTCGGGCTTCAAAACGTTAAGCGAAGGCCAGACTGTTACCTTTGAAATTGAGAAAGGTCCTAAAGGTTTGCAGGCAAGCAACGTTACACCCAGCTAAGGCTGGGTAAAGCAAAACCCAGACCAAACAAAATTTGGCAGAAGAACCTCGCCCCGGTGAGGTTTTTTTTGTGGTCTGCTATACTTACCCACGCTGAATTGATTCGACTATAGTAGGATGTATTGTCGATGATTCGTCATAAATAATCTTGAAATAAAACCAAATTTGTAAACCAAGTTAATAAACCAGAAATAAAGCATGAGCCATTAGATCGGGCCCTGATTTTTGCACAATATTAACCATTACCGAGAATATATAAATTACAGAGAATAAATAATGAATAATGATACAAACGTTACCTGGCATGAAAGCAGCGTTTCACGGGAAATGCGAGAAAACAGCAATGGTCATAAAGGCTGCGTCATCTGGTTTACCGGATTAAGCGGTTCAGGCAAAAGCACTGTCGCCAATACGCTGGACCATAAACTTCACCAGGCGGGTTGTCACAGCGTTGTACTGGATGGTGATAATGTCAGACATGGACTCAATGCCGGAGCTGGAATGTTAAAAGATACTCATGGAGAAGAATTTTCAAACCGTTTTGGACTGGGATTTTCTGCAATTGACCGTGAAGAAAATATCCGACGCATCGGTGCTGTGGCAGGGATATTTTCTCAGACAGGTTTAATCTCGCTTACCGCCTTTATCAGTCCATATCGCGTTGACCGCGACAAGGTACGCAATACTTTAAAACAGGGCGATTTTATTGAAGTCTTTGTAGATGCACCCATTGAAGTATGTGAACAGCGTGACCCCAAAGGGCTGTACAAAAAAGCCCGGGCAGGTGAAATTAAAGGTTTTACCGGTATTGATGACCCTTATGAAGAACCGCTAAATCCAGAGCTCGTACTGCTAGCCGCTGAAAAAACACCCGACATACTTGCAGATGAAATTATTAGCTTTTTAAAAGACAAAGGCATCATTAACGATATGGCTGCAAGCCGTAGTTTTACACAAAAAAACTGCTAGGGAATCTCTGAATAAGTCTGGGTCGAACAGATTGTCGATTAAAATGTTCTGGTTCAAGGCGTGGAACGCGCGTAATAGCAGGGCTATTGCGAAGTTCCACAACGCAGAAACAGGACATTTTAATCACAAGATGTCGATTCATGACTTAATCAGAGGCTCCCTAGTTTAGGTTAATGCATGTAAGCTAAAGTATCTGCAGACAAAAAGATTGAGATAAAGGGGACATAAACAAATTCAAAAACAATTCACCACAGAGGCACAGAGGGCACAGAGAAAAGCTTTATTCTTGTTAGCTGCGCCTGCGGCGCATCTAACATAAAAAACCTCTGTGCCCTCTGTGCCTCTGTGGTGAAATGCTTTTTAGTTTTTAACTGTCAGGCTATATAGACATCAATATTTAAAATTGTCAGCTTGGGTTTGAGCTACTTCAGATAACGCTTCACCAAAGATACATGCTGGATTTTTTGCCCATTATTGTAAGCTGAAAAACTTCTTTACAGGCTTTTCTCACGACACCGTAACAGACATGCAATGGCAGTAAATGCTCTTCTCTTGGATGACAGTATCTGGCTGAAGGAGCCTTTTCCCAGTTTACCAGCCGTTGTGTCCTTTCAATCTCATCTATCGCCTGATTTGAACAGGTATCAATCAGCCATTCTTCAAATGCTTCGTTCATTGATTGCGACTGATCAGTAGCCGGAGCAAAAAACGCTTTTAGATTATGGAATGAAAAACCTGAACCGATAACCAGTACGTCTTCCAGATCTGGTCCGGACAATGCTTCGCCTATTTTTATATGCTGTGTCGGGTCCAGGCCATGAACAAGTGACAACTGAATGCACGGTATGTCTGCCTGCGGATACATTATTTTTAAAGGGATAAATAAGCCATGGTCAAAACCTCTTTGGTCATCAAGAACAGCTTCAATACCTTTGACACCCAAAAGCGAATATATTTTTCGGGCTAATTGTGGTTCTCCAGGCGCGGGGTATTGAATATCATAGGCTTGCTCTGGAAAGCCATAATAATCATAGATGAGTGAAGGATTCGTGCCATGGGTAATGCCTGGCTTGATTGCTTCCCAATGAGCACTAATAACCAGGATAGCCGAAGGCCTGGGAATCATAGATGCAATATTCTTCAGGCTATCAACCATTTCCCTGTGACCCTGATCGCCTAAAAGCGGCAATGGACCACCGCCGTGGGAAAGGTATAGTACAGCTGGGTTAGAAAACTCTTTCATCATATTTCAGGTTCGATACAAATATCTAATATGCATATTATGATTGATTTCATTGAGCATATGATTATATTAGAAATCTACAGTTTCAAAAAATATTACAACACGGATAAAAACTATAAATGAAATCTATAAGTCAGTTTATTTCCCACTATACCTCTAAGGCGTTCAAAATATCTGACGAACATCTGTTAACCAGCTGGCTATTTATAAAACTGTTGGCAATCATTTATTTTATTGCCTTTTTATCTTTAGCTGTACAAATCACAGGCCTGGTTGGGCCTGATGGCATATTGCCATTTCAGGAAAAGTTAGACTACGCTTATGAGCTTCGCGGTTATCTGGCATTTTTCTACCTGCCAACCGTGTTCTGGGTCAACTCCGGCGATACCGCCTTACAGCTTGTTGCTTATGCCGGATGTTTATTTTCTATCATATTGTTTTTTGGATACAGTGAAAGAAAGACGCTGATCGTTTTATTTATTCTGTATCTTTCCCTGTTTCATGCAGGCCAGACTTTTTTAACCTTCCAGTGGGACACTTTATTAATGGAGGCCGGTTTTCTGGCCATTTTTTTAACTGCCGGGCCAAGCCATCTATTAATATTTTTATATCACTGGTTACTGTTTCGCCTGAGGTTTATGTCCGGTGTTGCAAAACTGATGACGGAAGACCCGTCATGGGCCAACTTAACAACACTCAATTATTACTTTGAAACACAGCCTTTGCCACATATAGGCGCATGGTATTTCCACCAGCTGCCGGAATGGGTATTACAGGCCGGTGTGGTTTTTGTTTTTTTTACTGAACTCATTGTTCCGTTTTTTATCTTTCTTCCACGGAAATTTCGAATTACTGCAGCAATAATAACCGTCTTTATGCAGTTGTTGATTATTGCAACAAGCAATCACAACTGGATAAATATACTTACCATTGTGTTATGTTTATTTTTATTAGACGACAGAATTATTAGAATAATATTACCCGGTTTTCTACTGCCGGATACAATAAAAACTTACAGGCACAGCAAAATAACATATGCGCTTCCCGTGTTTGCTGTTTTAATTATAAGCAGCAGTGTAGCCGTGTTTCTTAATATGAGGGTAATAGACAAATTACCCGATGTCATCATGCAGCCAACGATAATTATCAGGTCCTGGGGTATTGGCCATGCATACCATATATTCCCGACCATGCAGACAGAACGCCATGAACTGCAAATAGAAGGCTCATACGATGGTAAGGAATGGAAAGCTTACCAGTTTAAATATAAACCCGGCCTACTGGTTCAAGCACCACAGTTCATAGTACCGCACCAGCCGAGACTGGACTGGCTGATGTGGTTTGTCCCACCACAACCCCCTGAATTCATGTATTTTTTTGATCGGTTTCTTACTAAGTTAGAACAGGGATCAACTGAAGTATCAGCATTATTAGAACATAATCCTTTTCCTGATAAACCGCCAAAATTCACCAGGGTGCAGGTTTACCAATACAAGTTTACAAACTTCGAGGAAAGACAGGAAACAGGCAACTGGTGGAAATATGAACATTTAGGTCTGTTTCCAAATGTCAGACCACGAAGACCGTGAGCTGTTAATTAATGATCTCGCAAACGATGTCAGTACGCAAACAAACTGCTTTGTTCAATCTAAAACTTATTTTTATCTGTCAACCACATAGATGAAGGATCTGCTGTTAACGCCTTAAACAAGATCCTTCACTATCGTTCGGATGACAACAAGATTATGATACTCTTAAGTCTTGCACTATATAGTAGATAGCTTTCACTAATCATTCTGAGACAATAAAATCTTATGCCTGTAATTAAGCCATCTTTTTTCAACCGTGATGCCTGCCTGGTGGCGCAACAGTTACTGGGTAAAATTATACGTAGAAAATACCGGGGACACTGGCTGGCGGCACGGATTATAGAAACTGAAGCCTATTACATTGATGAAAAAGCCAGTCATGCCTCGCTTGGCTACACTGAAAAACGTAAAGCCCTGTTCATGCCGGCAGGTACCATTTATATGTATTACGCCAGGGGCAAAGACTCACTGAACATAAGTTGTAAAGGTAAAGGCAATGCCGTATTAATAAAATCCGCCTACCCTTTTTCCGATGATTCCAGGCATAGCAGTTCTCTGGAAATAACGACGAAAATCATGCAGCAACTAAACCCCACAGTATCGGGTGATCCCCGTCCAGTAGAAAAACTTTGCAAAGGGCAAACACTGTTATGCCAGTCACTTAATCTAAAGGTTAAATATTGGGACCAGCAGCAGTTTGATGAAAACTGTTTTTATATAGAAGACATTGGTAAAAAAACAGAACGGGTTATTGAGACCACCCGGCTGGGTATCCCTGCTGGTAGAGATGGACATTTACCCTACCGCTTTATTGATTATGATTTTGCACGGTTCTGCAGCAGTAACCCGTTAACCAGACGCAACCTGGTTGAAAAAAAACACTATAAAATAGTTTCATTAAAATAGTTTCATTGCCGTGATGAACTGTGACAACGAAATAATTATATAGAAACTATGCTACTCACGCATATACGACCTAAAAAAATTATTCACCACAGAGACACAGAGGGCACAGAGAAGAGCTTTTATTGTTAACTGCGCCTGCGGCGCAGCGAACAATAAATCGTAAATGTTTTTTCTCTGTGTTCTCTGTGTCTCTGTGGTGAAAAATGCTTTTAATGTTTTTGACTATACGATAAGGGTCGATTTCAGCCTGTTATATTAAAAAACCCAATAACCATTAATCATTTACCAGCAAACGAAGTGTCTCACCATTAAATTCAATTACATCACCTGCAACGATTTTTTTACGTTTACGTGTTTCGATTTCACCGTTAACTGTTACATCACCAGATTCTATTGCCAGCTTTGCTACACCGCCACTTGGCGCCAGGCCTTCAAATTTCAGGATTTTATACAGTTCAACCGGCTGTGTTTTTAAAATAACATCTCTCATAATCATTCTGCCTCCTGCTCTTCTTCCTGCTGCAGTTGCCATAAATGCGCATAGAGGCCTTCTTTTTCCAGCAACTGCTGATGACTGCCCTGCTCTACAACCCGGCCTTTATCCAGTACGATAATATTATCCGCATCGATAATTGTTGACAGACGATGTGCAATTACCAGCGTGGTATGTTTTTCTGCGACTTCTTTTAATGATTCGAGAATTAGTTGTTCTGAATGAGAATCCAGTGACGATGTTGCCTCATCAAAAACCAGGATGCGTGGATTTTTAAGAATCACCCGGGCAATGGCTACGCGTTGTTTTTCACCGCCAGAGAGTTTAAGGCCGCGTTCACCGACTATTGTCTGGTAAGCATGCGGCAGGCTAATAATAAAGTTGTGAATATTGGCGTGTTTTGCTGCCTGTTGAATTTCTTCATCGCTGGCGTCCAGTTTTGCGTAACGAATATTATGCTCAATGGTGTCATTAAATAACACGGTATCCTGCGGCACGATGCCAATATTGTCGCGCAGACTGGTTTGCGTCACTGTATTTATGTTCTGACCGTCAATAGAAATACTGCCCGCATCGACATCATAAAAACGAAACAGCAAACGCGCCAGTGTTGACTTGCCTGCCCCGGACGGACCCACGACTGCTACTTTGTGTCCGTGCGGAATTTCAAAACTTACCCTGTGCAGTATTTTCCTGTCTTTACTGTAATCAAAACTAACATTGTCAAAGCGCACAACCGCATCAGTGACGATCAATTCTTTTGCGTCCTCCACATCTTTAACTTCATTTTTTGTATCAAGCAACTTGAGCATCATGTCCATATCGGCCAACGAGTATTTCAGCGCGCGATAAATAATCCCCAGGAAATTTAACGGAATAAACAGTTGCAGCATCATGGCATTGACCAGTACCAGGTCGCCTAATGTCATATTGCCATTAACCACGCCCTGGGCGGCAAATATCATCATCAGGGTAACGCCGATGGCGATGACTGCGCCCTGGCCAAAATTAAGTAGTGACATTGAAGTCTGGCTTTTTACCGCAGCGCCTTCCCATTTATCCAGCGTTTTATCATATTGACGCAGCTCATAGTCATCATTGTTGAAGTACTTAACTGTTTCGTAATTGAGCATGCCGTCAACGGCATAACTGTTGGCCCTGGATTCAAGCTCATTCATTTCATGGCGATAATGCATGCGCCAGTTTGTGACCATCAGGGTAAATCCAATGTAAAACACAACCGTGGTGAATGTAATAATGGCAAAGTGCGGCTCATACTTACCCAGCAGAATAATAGCGACAAAAGAAAATTCAGCAGCAGTCGGAATAATATTGAATACGAGGTAATTCAATATAGAGCTTAAGCTATTGGTGCCGCGTTCCAGATCACGTGTAATGCCACCCGTTTTTCTGTCCAGATGATATGACAGCGACAGCGAGTACAAATGTTTGAGCACACGTTTTGAAATACCGCGCATCGCGTGATAACGTACACGAGAGAAGATCGCATCACGCATTTCATTAAACAGGCTTGCCATTAAACGCAAGGCGCCATAAGACAATAACAGCAGCAAAGGCAGGGTAAGACTATCAGCCTGCAAATTATCCATAGCGAGCATTTGTTTACTATCAAGACCATCAACTATCTCCTTTAACACCAGCGGCATGCCAACAATGGCAATCTTGGACAGGATCAGACAGGATAGAGCTATAAATACACGACCTTTGAAATCCCAGATATAGGGAAATAATCGTTTAATATTGTCAAAATCCTTACGATTTCCGTGAGGTTTATGTGTTGGTCGATGTATCATTATTTTGAAGTTTTAATACCAGGACTCTATCGAGGTGGTTTTTATGGTTTCAGCGCTACCGTGGTGTCCCGCAATAAGGCACCCGGGTCTTGCGGTTTGGGCAGGCAATGGCCTTAGTCCCTGTCAAGTACTGTAACGCGGTTGTGGGGCGCCACAGTAGCGCCCAAAGGGCTGGTCTGTCAATGTCCATGACTGCGTTACACCTTTTGCAAAGGACTATGGCCATTTGCTGCGAGGCGTGCCTTATCATGAACATTGACAGAACAACTGAAACCATAAAAACTACCTCGATAGCGTAAAAGGGTTAAAGTTCGGAACATGATTATATCGAAAAAACAGACTGACATTTCATTGTTATCGTCAGCTTCATCTTTATTAGCCAGGCTTCTATCAGGCCGGTTTTTATCGTGCATGGTGCTTTGCCACGTCCTGATGTCCTGTGATAATACAGATCTTTCCAGCAGCAATACACATCGAACTCTGCAACCATTGCACCGTGTGGAAATAATTACGGTTAATAAGAAGCCGGTGGCTTTAACCCAAACAGTCTCTGGCACACTTGAAGCCGTTACCAGGATTCGTTTGTATAATGAAGAAAGCGGCCGTATTACCCAACTGCCCCACCACGAAGGCGACTATGTAAAACAGGGCGCTTTACTGGTCCAGCTTGACAATGAATTATTAAAAACCGATGTGGCCAAGGCCAGGGCCTCCAGGGAACAGGCCAAAGTTGACCTTTCCCGTGTTAAAAAACTGTTACCTAAAAAGATCTCGACCGAGGAAGAAGTTGCTAATGCGCGCACGGAACTGGACCTGGCCATTGCTGAAGAAAATCGCCAGCTTACTCGCCTTGAACGCACCAGCATCAAAGCACCGATTGATGGCCTGATTATCAGCCGTTTATACGAACCTGGTGATATGATTGCACAACAATCACACATTCTCACCATTATTGACCCTGGCTCATTACAGCTTGAAGCCAGCCTGGCTGAACGCTGGATACCGCTGGTTAAAGAAAACCAGGCAGTAACTCTACGTATCAAGGCGCTGGGTGACAGGTCATTTAACGCTAATATTGTACGAATACATCCTGCCATTAATCCCGCCACCCATAAAGGCATCATTGAAATTCGTCTCGATCCTGTGCCGGATAACGCCAGGGTCGGGCAATTTGCGCATGCTGAAATCGAGCTTAAAGCAACAGACCGTCTTATTATTCCTGTGCACACCATTCATTTTGAACCTGAAGGCGCTTACGTATTTCGTGTCATTGAAAACAATAAGGGTAAAACCATTGCAGAAAAGGTTTTTTTTGAACAGGGCCAGCAGTTTAATTCGATGGCTGAAATATTGTCCGGCTTAAATCCCGGAGACCAAATCGTCAGTCGCGGCTATCTTGGTTTACGTGATGGCAAAACAGTGGAAATTGCCAATACCAATAACAGCCTGGGCGGACAGTCAGGCACAAATACGGCCACGAACCCGGAAACAAATAAGCTGTAATGAAACAACGTTTTCGTACTGGAGGGCTAGCCGCCTGGTCAATTCATCACCCTGTTGGCGTAACCATGTTAACGCTTACCGTGGTCATACTCGGCCTGTTTTCATTTAAACAGCTTGGCATTAATTTGCTGCCGCACATCATTGCCCCGGATGTTCTTGTGCGTATCAATGATCCCGGTGTACCCGCCAGCATTATGGAAGACCGGGTAACTCGGCAACTGGAAGAACAACTGGCCATTACAGAGGACGCCATCAGCGTAGAATCACGGACCAGTGAAGGACGCAGCGCGGTTGATTTAAGTTTTCCCTATGGCACCGATATTGACAACGCATTGCGCGATGCCAGTATCCGGCTGGACCGGGCAAAACGTTATTTGCCCGAGAATGATGAAGCACCGGTTATTTATAAACGTGACCCATCGCAAATTCCTGTAATGGAAATCGTGGTCAGTTCATACCGGCTGAGTTCGGTAGAGCTGCGCAGCTGGGCAGACTACAGCTTCTCTAAATGGTTTCTGAATTTACCCGGCGTTGCTGCAGTTGAAATTGGCGGCGGACTGGAAAGAGAAATACAGATTTTTCCTGATCAGGAAATACTGGCAAATATCGGCCTGTCCCTGCAGGACTTTGCACAGCAGATAAAGCAGCAGAATGTCGACTCTCCAGGCGGCAGGATGATTGCTGAACGCCAGGAAATTACCACACGTTCCGCAGGCCGCTTTACTTCTATTGAGGAACTAAAACAGCTGCCACTGCAAACTGTCGATACAGAAAATGGTACAACAGAAGATACCGTCAGTTTAGACAATACTATCCGGGTCAACGATGTTGCCCAGGTAATTGACAAACATAAGGATGAACGCCTGCGCATACGATTAAACAAGGTTCCCGGCGTCAAACTCTCCATTCAAAAACAGCCACAGGCAAATACCGTTGCCGTAGTTGAAGAAGTCAGGCACCGTCTCAATAATCTAAAGGCACAAAATGCCATTCCAGAAGATATAGATGTAGCGATCATTGACGACCAGTCCGTCTTTGTCAAACATGCGATCAACAACGCCTCAATAGCTGCCATTAGCGGCGCATTTCTGGCGATGCTTGTTGTTTACCTGTTTCTTGGCAGCCTGCTACGCACGCTGATTATCGGTAGCGCCATTCCAATTGGTATTATGGTGACCTTCATCATCATGCAGGCCCTGGGGCTGACTTTTAATATTATGACCCTGGGTGGTCTTGCGCTGGGTATGGGTCTGTTAATCGACAGCACCATTGTGATGCTGGAAAACATCACGCGGCACCAGGCTGAAGGAGAAATATCTGATGAAGACGCCATTAACGCAGCCATTGAAGTAAACAGCCCGATTGTTGCTTCAACCAGCACCAATCTGAGCGCGATATTACCCTTTCTTTTTATTGGCGGTATGACAGGTTTATTATTTCAGGAACTGATTATCACCATTACATCAGCCATGCTGGCATCGCTCACCGTTGCATTAACGCTGGTTCCCGCACTGGGTTCAAAAATCAAAGATAAAGGAAATATAAACATATATATCATAAAGTTAATTAATTTACTTAAAGTAGTATATAACAATAATGCAGGCCTCTTTTTAAACAATCCCGCTAAAACATTTTTTGTGTTTTGCCTGCTTTTCGGTCTCGCTATCTACCAGATCAATATTACAAAAAAAATTGATTTTCCACGCATGGATGAAGGCAGAATCTCATTGTCGATAACCGGTGATGCCGGCATGCAACTTGAAGAAATGGACAGTACCGTTGAACAGATTGAGGATTTATTGTTACAACAAAAAGAAGTGGTCAGCCTGTTCACCTCTGCCGGCGGTTTTGTTTTTGGCCGTTCAGAGTTCCAAAGCAGCAATCGAAGCTCGATTAAAATTCAACTGGTGCCTTCGGATCAGCGCTCAGTAACCAGTGATCAGTGGGTAAAGCAGATCAAACAAAAAATTAATGCATTAAATCTTATTGGATATAAAATTAATCTGTATGTTAGTGGGGTACGCGGTTTACACATTACCCGCGGCAGTGATGACGTCAGCATCCATATTCGCGGTGATAGTCTCGATATTTTACGGGAACTTGGTGATAAGGCCATCGCCCTGCTCGAGCCTGTTGACGGTATCGACAATCTCACCCATTCCTATGAAGAAGCAAATGAAGAACTAAGCATTCGCATAGACCGGCAACGCGCCGCCGAATTTGGGGTTGACGCTTCTGTTATAGGCAGCGCACTGCAAATTGCACTCGATGGAGAAATTATCAGTAATTACATCGAAGGCGACAGGGACTTTGATATTCGCATGCGCCTGCCCCGTGTTAACAGCTACAACCCGAACGTTTTAGAAAACCTGATGGTCGATTATAAAAACAATAATGCGATTCGTCTTGGTGATATCGCCTATGTCACTCGTACCCCAACGGCCAGTCGTATCGTAAGAAGCCAGCAACAACGCATTGTTGAAATTTCAGCTTCTTTTGATCCGCAGGCAGAACGCAGCAAGGTGCTTGATGATGTACTGTCAAAGCTATCTGAACTGGAATTACCCGATGGCTATATCCTCTATGATAACGATACCAATAAAACCCTGGAACAAGGACAAAAGACCGGTTTGATCGTTTTGCTGCTCGCCATCTTTTTAGTTTTTGTTGTTATGGCAGTGCAATATGAATCTTTACTTAATCCACTGATCATAATGATCAGCATTCCATTCGCCGCAACCGGTGTTGCTTTTGGCCTGTTCACAAATGCCGGGATAAGCCTGTCCATGCCCGTCTGGCTTGGTTTGATTATGCTGACCGGTATTGTGGTAAACAATGCGATTGTACTGGTTGAGCAGATAGAAATTGAACGGCAAAAAAAGCTGCACTGCATGACGCAATTAAGCGCGCAGCTTCATTGAGATTACGCCCCATTCTAATGACAACCTTAACCACGGTTTTCGGTATGATGCCACTTGCCATGGGCTTTGGTGAAGGTTCGGAAATGTTGCAGCCGCTGGCATTTGTGATTGTCTGGGGACTGAGTTTTTCCCTGTTCGTCAGTTTGATTTTAGTACCCAGTCTTTATGCGCTTTTTCATCAACAGCAAAGCATAACCACAAGATTTAGTGTTTAACTTCTGAGAATGGGCAGACAAACAAAATTCTTTTTCCATAGATGAACGCAGATGAACACAGATAAAAATAAGAAATGTTTATTTTTGTCATCCTGACTGGAGCGTAGCGTAATGCAAGGACCTTATTTTCTACACTATCATGGTGCAACCGCCTCAGGATCCTTCACTTCCGTTCAGGATGGCATCAAATAACTAATGTCTTTTATCTGTGTTCATCTGTGTTCATCTGTGGATTAATGCTTTTCAGTTTTCACAATATGTAATAAGAAGCTGTATTTTTTTCAGGGTAATAAGAAACAAAATCATGTTATTATTGTCTCATTACCTAAATTTACAGGAGAGAACTATCATGTCTCAAGTTCAATTCAACTCACAACTCACTGATCAGGTTAAAGTTTCTGATGAAGCGGTTAAGCAGTTGCTTGCCCTCACAGAAAGTGAAGATGGCGTCAATGGCGTAAGAATCTTTGTTTCTGGCGGTGGCTGTGGTGGCATGTCGTACGGCATGACCTTTGTCGATCAACCAACCCCGTTTGATACTACTTTAGAAAAAGAAGGCCTAAAAGTCCATGTTGACGCGGTGGCGCTGGGCTTTCTTGAAGGCGTAGAAATTGATTATCAAATTGATGGCGCAAATGCCAGTTTTGTATTTAAAAACGTATTTGCCAATACCAGTAGCGGCGGCTCATGCGGCGGTTGCGGTGGCGCCAGCGGTGGTGGTGGTGGTGGTTGCGGTTAAATAATTCAGTTTAAGCCGAATAAATATTCAGGGTGAGTTATCATTTATTGTGACTCACCCTTTTTTATTTCAACACTGTTATCTGTAGCTGCTTCAACCTAAAATCATCAGTTGGACGGCAGGTAGGGCGCCTTTTTTATCGTGACTGGCAAGGCGCGATGAGGCGGAATAGCGAGCTATTGCAACGATTCGCAACGATGTCAGGCGCGATAAAAAAGGTGTTATACCTGTCGTAGCGCTGTCACCCTTTCGGTGAGTCGGTTAGTGGCGTAATAGTTAAATATATTCATAGTGTTAGTGTTACATTGAAGCGGTCAACTGATGAATTTAGGTTCAACACATGTCACACTCTTCAGGCAAACGCCTGTTATTAATATCACATCACAACAGTTACCGTATAGCACCTTATATAAAAGCGGCTATCAATTTAGGCATTGAAGTCACCATTGCCTCTCAGGGTAAACATTCACTGGTAGCGGAAGTCGCCAATGGCATGCACATTGATTTTAATGATGCTGACTCTGCACTAAATGAGATTTTAAGAGAAAACGACAGCAAACCATTTGCAGGCATACTTGGCAGTGATGATCAAACCGTTGAACTGGCGGCACAGGTGGCTAAATGTTTATCACTGCCACACAATCCACCTCAGGCAGCGCTATATTCGCATCGCAAAGACCTGGCGCGAGCAGAATTGTCTTTAGCCGGCTGCCCGGCGCCGATTCACTGTTTGCTGGATTTAAGCAAACCGCTGGTAAAACAGATGGCCGGCCTGCCCTGGCCGTGTGTGGTTAAACCACTGAACATGTCAGCTAGCCGTGGTGTCATTCGTGTTAATAACGCGGATGAATGTATCGCGGCCGGTGAGCGCCTGCGCCCTATCCTTGCTGAAACACATGATGAGTTTGAACAAACACACATATTAATTGAAGAATATATACACGGTATTGAAATTGCGTTTGAAGGTTTTCTGCAAAATGGCATACTTGAAATGATTACCATTTTTGACAAACCAGACCCGCTGGTCGGTCCTTATTTTGAAGAAACGATTTATGTCACGCCTTCTGCATTAACTGCTGAACTTCAACATTCCATAAAAGATGTTATCCAGAAAGCCTGTAAAGCCTATGGTTTAGTGACCGGGGCCATTCATGCAGAATGCCGTATTGATAATTCAGATAAAATCTGGATACTGGAAATCGCCTCACGCACCATCGGCGGTGACTGCGCAAGGATGCTGGACAGTGAAAATTTCAATATTGAAGAACTTGCCATATTACTCGCCACAGGTCAGCCGGTAGAAGTAAATATGCCTGAACAGGCGCGTGGTGTGATGATGATACCGATAAGGGAAAAAGGCCTGTTAAAACGTGTTGAAGGCCTGCTGGATGCTAATAAGGTTAAGCATGTAGAGAAGATCGATATTATCATCAGCGAAGGACATGAGCTTGTACCGTTACCGGAAGGCAACCAGTACCTGGGTTATATTTTTGCCAGTGCGGATACGGCAGAACAGGTTACCGCTGCGATTCGTGAGGCTTATGCGCATTTAAAATTTGTTACGGCGCCTGTATTTAAAATCATTTAGTCCACAGATGAACGCAGATTAACACAGATAAAAACTAATATTTGTTAATTCATTGTCATCTTGAGCGTTAGTGAAAGGATCTTTAGTTGCAGTATACTCTACACTGCCGCTAAAGATCCTTTCACTAACGCTCAGGTTGACAGAATCCTCAAAATAGTTTTTATCTGTGTTAATCTGCGTTCATCTGTGGAAAATAATTTACTTCTTACCGCCACCGCCAGCCTGAAAACCTGCCGGCGCCTGGCCGTAATCACCTTCACCGAAAAAGAAACCAAGCATGTGTTTTTCGATTAACTCAATGTTTTTTTGATCGGCTGTATTTAAACTATTTTCATTAATAATTGTAGTCAAACGCTCAAGCCACTGTGTCCAGCCTTCTTTTGAAACATTCTCGTAAATACGTATTCCTAAGTCACCCGGATGTGGTGGCGCATCCATGGCTTCTGCTTCGGCTTTTAAAACTACGCATTGAACTGTTTTTGCCATTATTAACCTCTAAATCTTTTCTTCGTATTTTTTCAACAATATGCCTTCATCACCACAGCAACTCGCGGCGCATTGTTTAATCTGGTGTAATTCTTCGGCTGTGCTATTCAAATAAACTTCAATCGGTTTATTTTCAGTCGCACAGTCACAACCCTTGTCATTATACACGTAAACATTGCTTAACCCTGCACGTTTTGCCTGTGCTTCAGCCTCATACAGCATGTATTCCGGCGTGGCAGGTACATCACTTAGCAAGTAAGCAGGAAAGAAACGTGTCACATGCCATGGACTGTCTGCACCAAGGTTATCGCGTATCCAGCAGGCAATCTGGTAATGCTCTTCAGGGTCGTCATTTTTACCGGGAATGATATTGGTGCGCGTTTCAACGTGGATACCAAGATCGTGCGCCTTTTTGATTGAGGCCAGCACCAGATCAACGGTTGCGGGTTTACAAATATCCTGATAAAAATCATCAGATAGACTCTTGATATCTGAACAAAGCACATCAACTTTTCCCGCAATCAAGTCCAGTGCTTCATCGGTAACAAAACTGTTTGAAACATACACCGTATATAAACCCGCCTGATGCGCCAGTTCGCAAACATCCAGCACATATTCCAGCCATACCGCTGGCTCTGAATAGGTAAAGGCAATACCCTGAACCCCGGCTCTGATTGCTGAATCAACCAGTTTCTGAGGAGACACCCAGACTTCTGTTGACCGACCTTTTGCCAGTTCGTCCAGCGCTTTTACACCCCAGGATATATCAAGGTTATGACAGCCTCCACAGCGGAAACTACAACCATAACTGCCCACTGACATCACTTTAGTTCCTGGACGATAATGTTTTACCGGTTTTTCTTCAATGAAATCAATATCAATAGACGATAAAATGCCATAAGACAGGTTATATAAGGTGCCGTTTCGGTTTACATGCGCCTGACAGAAACCACGTTGTCCATGACCAATTTTGCAGCGCCACAAGCACAGGTTGCAACGGGTGGTGCCGTTCTCCAGTTTTTCCTGCAAACGTGTTTCTACCAGCTGGTATTGATCTGACATAAAGTAAACCCTAAAAATGGCCTGACTATTCTTTAATCCGGATTTTACCAGTGTAGCTGGCAATTAATACACCCTCATTACAGGGGATAAACAGTTTGTTGCTCTTCACTTCTGCCACATCCAGATAAACATTGTTATCAAAGTCCAGGGCGCTATCGAGCAAATAGTGAAAATTGCCAAGCTGACAATAATAAAGCTGGCCGAAAGCATGGGTAGCCCGCATAAAATTATAGGCATGCTGCGCTGTCCATGAACTATCTATTACAAAATCCTGTTTGTCCGGATAAGGGTAATAACTGGCCAGTTCGGGTTTCTGCTTCACAGCGGGTAACCTGTTAGTCGCTAATTTCGATAACAACACCATCAACAATTCTGCGCCCGTTTCTGCCAGCTGCATACATATTTCTGAATATTCTGCCCCGTCATGCAAAGCTGTTTTTTGCTGTGCAACAATATCACCAGTATCAAATTCCTTAACAACGCTATGCCAGCTTACTCCTGTATCACTGGCCTCTTTCATTTGCCAGAATACCGGTTCTGGACCACGATATCGCGGTAACAAAGATGGGTGCAAATTAAAACAGCCTTTACTGGCAAGATTTACAACATCTTCTGACAGACGTTTGCCGTAGCATGACATGATAATGACATCGATAGAATAATTTGCACACTGCTCAATTACATCAGTTAAGGGTAATGATAAATCGATTAGCGGGAGTTGCTGCTGATTTGCTGCCAGTGCCAGCGATTCACTTTCAAGTGCAATGATCCTGTTATTAAGTTTGATGGGCTTATAGACGCCAACAGCGCTGATTGAATGCTCTGAGAATAGAAGTCTTCTAAAAGGTATTAATGACAGGGCGCCTGAAGAACCAATGTATAGAATATCCATCAGCAGTGCCTCGCTGTTAGTGTCAAAAATGCAACCGTGTCCTAACCGTCACTTTAAAAGTTTATTGCCGCGAAAAACGCAAATTAACGCAAATAAACAAGAGAATTTATATTATTTGCGCTTTTTGCGTCCTTTGCGGCTTTAGACTTTTGAATACTTCACAGTCTGATGACAGTGGGAACGAGGGAATATTTATAAATAAGGCAACTCTGATTAATTATCATAAATTCTGGCGTTACCCAATAACCTGAATCAAGGCATTGGTTTGAAAGCATACTTATTGTATGGTGAAAAGCAATAACGCAGAGTCAGGTTATTGGGCAACGCCCCATGGGGCAGGCTTTCAAGCGCACATCTTCTGCGTTATGCTTCTTATGAAGGCAGTAAGCATTCATTGCGAAACATGCCTTGAATCTGTACGCTTGAAAGCCTGCAGAACTTTATGATAATTAATCAGAGTTGCCTTTATCTATAAGTTGATTACTTCCAGCCCCAGATCTCCGGCTTCCTCATGAGTCGCCGCACTGGTGATAACAGCAACACTGGCCTCGCCATTTTTAAGGTATAAGTCTGTTACCCGTTTTAAGTCTTCCAGGGTCACTTCAAGTACACGTTGTCGAAATGCCTGTAACTTCTCTCTGCTGCGTCCATGTAATTCATTATGGTATGCAGATTTTGCTTCACCCGCTGGAGAACCGGGTTTATCCATGGTGCCGATAACACCTAAAATCGCTTCTTCCAGCTGGCGATATTCGTGCTCATTTTCAAGCATCCAGTTAATTGCATTATCGAAGTCGTGCAGTGTTTCAGTCAAACGAGGGTCACGATAGGAGAAAAATTTAAATGCAGCGATATTAGTATCATGCGCAGCACCGCCACCATACGCGCCACCCTGTTCACGAATGGCGGTATGTAAATAACCATTTCGCAGGAAACCGCCCAGTACGGATAAAGCCGCTGCATCCGGGTGCTCCATAGTGACGGTAGGATAAGCTTTTGCACAAAAATTAACCTGTGTATTGGCAATCCACATCTGCTTTGTCTGCCGTTTTATTTCAGGCAAAGTAAACTGGCTGTTAGCAGTCGAATCTATTTTTTTCCAGACCGATTCAAATTCCGCCACAGAGTCATCAACTTTATCCGCTTCCAGCGTCAACATATAGGATTTGGCTGCTGCTTTAATTTTTTCGTGAATAGAGGCAAATAACGCTGTAGTTTGTTTAATTGCAGACTGCCCGCTATGAGAGTCATCCAGAGATTTAATTGATTTAATCCCTGCTAGACCGGAAAACTGATGATTAAGTACTGCCATCGGGCTAAAGCCGCTTGCAGCCGCAGTCATGGCCAGGGTGTGACCGCTACCTGTGACACTGCGCTCGCGACGAGCGCGTGTTTGCCTGATCAATTCGATAATGCGTTCGTCTTCATCAAATCGCACATTGTTTAAAGTTTCCCACATTAACTGCGCCAGCTTTTTATTATTTCGTTGCAGGGCCTTACCGCTCAACAGATAATAGGCGCGTATCTTCTGCTCATTATCAGTTAAGGCACGAATACTTGGTTGTGCATGGATCCCGCCACTGACACTGGACTGCCATTCCTGCATCTGTAAATAATCTTTATCGCCGCAACCAAGCTCAGTCAAACACGAGGAATAATATGGAAGCACGGCCAGCTCGCTTTCAGTTAATTCAGGCAGTTCACAATTTATCTCATGGTAAACAAGACCGTTGGTTCCCTGTTCATAAATACTTGATTCACTACCCGCAATTACCTGCCTGGTTGCATCTGGCATTTTTATTTCGGCAGGTACATCCTCAAGGCTAACTTTTGGTAATACCTCAGGGTCATCCTCCTGTTTCTGACGTTCAGCCAAAGCCTGTGCAAGTTGTATCACTGACTGTTTATCGTCTTCATTCATTGCTGCCTTAATGGCAGCAAGATGTGCTTTTTCAGCATGTTCTTTACGCTGGCTTAAATTTTCATCCGGGCGTAGCGTTAAACGTACACGATGCTGATTATTGAGTAATAACTCGGTTACCAGGTTTTTAATAAAATCCGGGTCTTTGATATCTTCACGTAATGAGTCAATCACCGGGTCAAGGTTAAGTAAGGATGCAGGATCACTGCGATGAATTGCAGCGGTCAATCCATTTAAAATTAACTGCAAACCAAACGGATAAGTGTCACCCCCGACTTCACGCTGATGCAATTCCAGCTGGTGCAATACGGCTTCTAGTTTTTCATGCGGCACACCATTAGTTGCCACATCATTTAAAACTTCTAAAACCAGCTTTTCAAATGCCTGTGCATTTTCAACTTTACTGCCTTCAATGCCACACAGAAAACACATTTCATAATTAGAATCTTCCAGCCCGCATAACGGCGAAGGCGCTGCGCCCAGGTCTGTTGTTTCCAGTGCCTGGCGTAATGGCGATGAACTGTTATCCAGTAAAACCTGTGATAATAGATTAGCCCTCATCATATCATTCAGTGAAGTACAGGGGCCGAGCAACCAGCTCATCACATGGTGTGTTTTATCTTCAGAGCTTTCGTTAGCAACCACATCATAGGCGTAAGCTTCTTCAACAACCACTGGAGCCAGGTAGCGTTTTTCAGGTTTTACATCAATTTTTACATCCAGCCTGTCAAAAAACTTTAACGCCTGTTCCTCAATTTTCTGCTGGTGTTCAAACGCGGACATATCACCGAAGGTCATAAATACGGCATTGCTCGGATGGTAATGTGTTTTATGAAAATCTATTAATTGCTGGTAACTTAAATCAGGAATGTCCTGCGGTTCACCACCACTGTTGTAGTGATAGGTAGACGTCGGGTAGAGATATTTACTGACTTCCTGCCATAATACACTGACCGGTGAACTCATCGCGCCCTTCATCTCATTAAATACAACGCCTTTGTACTCTAGCTCACTGGCAGCATTATTCGCTTCTTTGAATTCCAGGCGATGCCCTTCCTGTAAAAAATCAAGTTCATCCAGTCGTGTAAAAAATACGGCATCCAGGTAGACGTCCAGTAAATTATTAAAATCTTTTTTATTCTGACTGGCGAAGGGATAAGCTGTCCAGTCACTGCTGGTAAAGGCGTTCATAAATGTATTTAATGAACGCCGAATCATCATGAAAAATGGATCACGTACCGGAAACTTCTTACTGCCACACAGGGACGTATGTTCGAGTATATGTGCAACACCCGTTGAATCCTTCGGCACCGTTCTAAATGCGACCAGAAAAACATTTTCTGTATTTTCAGCTTCCATATGGTAATGCAGTGCACCGGTTTTTATGTGCTGAAATTCATGTAATGTTACATTTAATGAATCAATACGTTCACTACGTATCCATTTAAACGCCGGGTGATGATTGACTGAATTACCTTCAGCAGCTTGAGCTGCTGACCTATCTGATGACATTACTGATGACATAAATTTAATAACTCTCTTTAACTAAAGACGAATAACTTAGAACTTTCTACTGTACTATTACTTTCGTACTATTTTATAAACAGTTTCAATCAATGATGTTAAGCCACGTTTTTTAAATCTCGGCTCATCATTAATGATGTCTTTAAAACATAACTTTTCTATTGAAAAATTTTCTGCATATAGATCGTATACATTCTCTTCTGACACTGAAAATGGCGGGCCATTCATTTTCGACTGATCATAACTTAAGGTCACTAATAAAGTCCGAACTCCCGAATTTTGTAACTCAATCATTTTATTTACATATTGTTCGCGCATTTCCTCTGGCAAGGCCACCAGTGATCCCCGGTCGAAGACATCTGTAATATCTTCAAGGTCCTGTTGCTGCAATGCAAAAAAATCGCCCTGGAAAACTTCAATTGCAGCCGCCTGGTCACTACTCATATAGAGGGCATGCTGGTCTTTTTCAGCATGACGGTAATTTAAAGCATTTTCTTCAAAAAAGTTTCTGATCGCATGATCACTGCATTCCACACCAAACACCCGGTAGTTATTCTGTGACAACCAGAGCATATCTTTGCTTTTACCACACAGGGGGACAAATACCTTGAGTTTTTCACGTTGTTCTACAGCGGGTCCTTTTTTACCATAGAAATATGTAAGATAGGGGTTTATAGTTTGCTGGTGGAATCCTGTTTCTTTGTTATTCCATCGTTCTAACCAGAAATCAATCTCCATTATAGCTTATTAGCATTATGGCTTATTTCCATTACAGCTACTGATCACCCGGTTTCCAGACACCAAATGCATCTTCAGCTGGTTTCATGTCCCGTTCTACCTGGTCATGCACCTGACCCATAAAATGGTTTAAATCAGCTAACAGCGCTTTTTTGTCCATACCAGGCTGATCTTGCTGCGCCAGCACAAAACCTGTTACAGCAACCAGATACTGCATAAAATACAGGTCATTTTCCGCCTGATGATCATGTTTTTGTACAACGGATTTAATGTCTGCGATTAATTCAGACGATAATTGAATACCACCACTCATAGTCTTTATTTTCCTGAATCATTTACTCTATTTATAATGGTGATAGTCTATGCTATTTCAAGCTTACCGAACAGGACTCACCATGTATAAAATCTGTGTTTATGTCCCTGAAGACTCT
Source organism: uncultured Gammaproteobacteria bacterium (assembly GCA_963768215.1). GTDB lineage: Bacteria > Pseudomonadota > Gammaproteobacteria > SZUA-229 > SZUA-229. The sequence continues at coordinate 6,545 of CAVYHW010000055.1, read as the reverse complement.
GTGGAAAAAGTAAAGCAGGCACTGTTTGACGCCGGCGCGGGGCGAATTGGTAACTATGACTGTTGCTGCTGGCAGACTGAAGGCAGCGGCCAGTTTCGACCTCTGGAAAACAGTAATCCTGCAATCGGTTCACTAAATAAAATTGAACAGGTTAATGAGCTGAAAATTGAACTGGTGTGTGAGGATGATCTGGTTAAACAGGCGATACAGGCAATAAAACAGAGTCATCCCTATGAGGAGCCTGCTTATGATGTCTGGAGGCTGGAAGATTTATAATATTTATTATCCACAATGATAAACAAAGAACACGCTACAGTTATTTTGATGTTTCCCTCCAGCAGAAATTAAAATTTTATTCCAACAGATACTGTCCATACAGTTACCTGTTTTGGATCAATAGCTGGTATTAAACCTAACTGTGCTCGAAAGTTATTTACTATAAAATTGACGTATGGCACCAGCATTGGTGTCAGGGTTGAAGTATTTGCTGGTGTGTTTTTGTAACCACTCGCGAGCCCTGTATTAATACCAGCAGAAAAATACTTATTACTGTTTGTATGAAAGTCTGCACCCAGGTATACAGTAGTTTTGTTAAAACTATTCTCGAAGAAGCCAGCGCGTGCATCTATGTTTGCATTGACAGGTAACGATAATCCAAGTCCCAAATTGCTTTGATTGTATTTAACATCATTACCTGATTGATCAACATAAGTACGATTGGCATGACTGCTTGCTAAATGAATATCTAGCCATCCATCAAGTGAATGTGCCTGTGTGCTAAATACGAAAAGCAGGGTTACTACGATAGTTTTTATGGACATGAGATACTCTTTCTAACTGCGAATTAACTCTTTAGCATTAAGAAAGCAAAACACATGCCAGAAAAACGCCCTCATTACCTGCTGTTAAATTAAGTAATGATTTAAGGCACTTAGCCTATGTATTGATAATAAAAAAGCCATTTGTATGGGCTTTTCGCTGGAATTGCTGGATTAGCTGTTATTTTTTTTTACGAAGGGAACGATTAGAGTGTGTGTAATGGAATGGAATCTTAATAATAAATGTCAGATTCTGGACAATAGCTGTTGCTAATACGGCAAAAGAAAAAGCCACAGAACTCCACGCGAAAGCGCAGAAAAAACTACCGTATCCAGCCCCGCTCACTGGAATCAAGAAACTTCAAAACCTTCCGAACATTATCATCCCGCTGCGCTATTTCCTCCACATTCTCCAGCGCAACTTTATGTGAACAGGTGGACTTGATTAGCAATTTAAATGCTTCCTGCAGAGCACGTATTGTTTCAGGAGAAAAACCCTTGCGTTTCAGCCCTACCTTATTTATACCTATTGCCCGTGCACGATTACCAGCAACAGTAAAAAAAGGTAAAACATCACGATCAATGGCTGAAGAAAAACCGCTAAAGGCGTGAGCACCAATTCGTGTAAATTGATGCACTGTGGTATACCCGCCCAGGATTACATGGTCTTCCACAACGACATGCCCGGCCAGTGCAGTAGCATTCGCCATGATGACATGATTACCCACTACACAATCATGCGCGACGTGACTGCTTGCCATAAACAGGTTATCACTACCAATTTGTGTCACATTATTTCCATCGGGTGTACCACGATGTAATGTTACATATTCACGGATAGTGTTTCGATCACCAATAACAAGCTCTGTCGGCTCATCTTTAAATTTCAGGTCCTGTGGTTTTTCACCGATCGAAGCAAACTGGAAAATCGTATTATCCTTACCGATTTTTGTCGGTCCGTTGATTACTACATGTGAGGCAATGGTTGTACCAGAACCGATTTCCACATCGGCGCCAATAACCGTGAACGGACCAATGCTCACATCATCAGCAATGTTTGCAGAAGGATCAATAATTGACTGTGGATGAATCATAATGGTTTATTTAATCGTCAGCAGTGGTTTATATAACAATTAGTCATCTTTGGGTTTGGCTGCACATAACATATCTGCAATGGTACACAATTCACCATCAACAGTTGCTTCACATGAAAATTTCCAGATTACTTTTGAACGCCTCTCTACTTTAACTTTCATTAGCAGTTGATCACCGGGCACAACCTGGCGTTTAAAGCGAACGTTGTCCACACCTACCAGCATATAAAGAACGTCATCTTTAGGCTCTTCACTCATGGTCCGGAAACCTAACAGTCCTGTTGCCTGGGCCAGCGCTTCAATTATTAGCACACCGGGCATTAATGCCTGCTCTGGAAAATGTCCCTGAAAGAAAGGTTCATTAACAGAGACATTTTTAATTGCCGTTAATGTTTTACCAGGCACACACTCAAGTACTCGATCAACCAGTAAAAAAGGATAACGATGTGGTAAAAACTTTCTTATTTCTTCAATGTACATCTCACTCAATGGAAATCTCCCGTTTGCGCTTCGGCTAGAATGCTAATAAATGTTTTGCGATAGCCCCTTCGCCAGGGCCTCAATTGTACTTTATTGGCATAACTCTCACCAGTCATGCAATACTGCCTTGATTACTAACAAGCCTGTAAGACAGAAGCATAATAGACTTAATCAGGGGAGCCCTGGTTGTCACTGGCAGATTTTTTTTCTAGCTGGTTAAGTCGCCTGGCCATTTCATCCAGCTTTCTGAAACGCGCCGCATTCTTACGCCAGCTGGTGGTTTCATCCATGGGCGTGCTGGACGAATAAGACCCCGGCCTGGTAATAGAATGCGAGACCAGTGTTCGCCCGGTTATGGTGACATTATCAGTGATTTCAATATTATCGCGAACGCCTACACTACCACCAAACAGGCAAAATTTACCAATTTTAACCGTGCCGGCAATGCAGCTGCAGGCAGAAATTACTGTATGATCACCAATTTCAACATTATGGCCAATCTGTATCTGGTTATCGAGTTTGACGCCATTGCCTATTATGGTGTCGAGTAAGGCGCCACGGTCAATTGTTGTAGCTGCGCCGATTTCAACATCATTACCGATACGCACTCGCCCTAATTGCGGAACTTTAAAGTATGCATCTTTGTCCCTAACAAAACCAAAACCATCAGCGCCGATAACGACAGCCGAATGTAAAATACAGTTACTGCCAATTTCGCAATTTGAGTAGATCGTTACATTGGCATTTAAATATGAGTTGTTACCAATAATAACGTTCTCAGCTATTACCGATCCAGCTCCTATATGTGCGTGTGCTGCTATAGAAGCACCTGATTTGATAACTGCATTCGCATCAACTGTTGCCGTTGCATCAACACGGGCATCATCTGCAATAACAGCAGACGGGTGAATAGCGCTATTCTTATTGCCAACCGGATTTAATAAAGTTGCTGCTTTTGCAAAGGCCAGCCTCGGGTTTTCAGTAATCAAGGCAGGTAATGAACAACCTTCCAGCCAGTCTGCCTGAGCAATTACCGCAGAGGCCTTTGTTGAAGATAAAATGTTTTTATATTTAAGGTTAGATATAAAGACCAGCTCACCATTTTTTGCATGGTTTATATCAGCAACATTATTAATTAAACAGTCTTCACCCTTAAGACAACAGTCCAGTTTGTTCGCCAGCACAGAAAGTTTAATTGCCATTAAAAACTTATCTCAAATAAAGCTGTTTCATTGTATTTATTTCTTTTTAAAGGCCGCTTTCATTTTATCAAGCACCTTATCAGTGATATCCAGACTATCATCCGTATATGCAACACCTTCACTCAGCACCAGGCTGTATTTGCCTTTTTCAGCAATATCATCAATAACACCCCGTATCTGTTGCTGTAAAACAGCAAGCTCCTGGTTTCTAACAGTAGTCACTTCCTGTGTTAGCACTGCCTCTTTTTGTTTTAAGGCCTGTATCTTTGTAATGATTTTTTTCTTCAGATCATTTAACTTGTCTTCTGTCATGACCAGTTCATTACGCTTGTAATTTTCCTGCATTTTGGTGATTTCCTTTTCCATTTTCTGCAGCTCATCACGTTGCGGGCCAAATCGCTCTAACATCGATGTATTTACCGCATCAACCTGTGGCGCCTCGGTTAAAATTCTTTCTACACTCACTACACCAATTTTTAAATCCGCAGCAACAATATTTGTTGAGGCAAGTCCCGTCATTAATAATAAACATAAAACCAACTTTTTCATTTTTTTTCTCCTTAGAAGAATGAACCAATACTAAACTGGAATGCCCGTAAATCATCACCAGGTACATCATTAAGGGTTTGTGCATAACTAAACCTTAATGGGCCGATGGGTGATATCCATACAAATGACAAACCAGCCGAGCTTCTTAACTGGTCTGCCTGGAAGCCTGTATCAGATTCATCGGCATCGAAGGTATGAAAATTATCTAAAAATACATTACCTATATCAAGGAACGCACTGAAACGTACCGAACTTGGCGGCTTTTCAACAAAGGGTATAGGAAATATGTAATCTGCACCAGCGGTAACACGCATATTACCACCTATTGCAAATCTTGAAAGCGGATCACGAGGACCTAATGAGTTTGACTCATAACCACGTACCGTACGAATACCACCTGCAAAATACCTTTCGTAAAAAGGTAATTCAGACGTTTTACCGTAACCACCACCATAAGCAAGGTTTGAACGTAATAACAAGGTAGTCGCACTGGTGATGCCTACATAAGTATTGGTTATGTAATTGAGTTTATAATACTCCAGGTCACTGCCCGGTACTGTTGTTTTGATACCCACCGTCTGCTGCGTACCCGTTGTAGCAAACACAGTACGATTTCTGGTGTCATGCGAAAAGCTGGCATTTAAGGTTAAGTTATCGTATGAGGTTTTACCGTCATTTTCTGCAATAAATTCAACCACATCCCTCGATGGGTTAACAGCGGAAGGTGTAATTTTAATATAACTGTAACCGTAACCCAGACTTAGAGTATTAAATTCAGATAAAGGCAGGCCATAGCTAATATTCACATCTCCCGAGTTTGTCTGGAAGTTATTAATTAACTCTTCAGCAGCGTCCCTGTTACGAAAAGAAACACTTACAGTACGACTGATGCCATCAAGCGTGTAATATGGATTGGTATAAGCCGCGCTATAGATAGTGTTAGCGCGATCAGTATTGATATTCACCGACAGTCGTTTACCTGTGCCAAACAGGTTTTCCTGGGTCAATCCGACATTAAACAATAAACCCTGAGTTTGGGAGAAACCAGCGCCAATATTGAAACTGCCGGCCAGTTTTTCAACTACAGTGACTTTCAAATCCACCTGGTTACTACTGCCGGGAACTGGTGATGAGTCAGCTTCAACCGATTCAATAAAAGGCAGACGTTGTATACGTGTTTTGGAACGTTCGAGTAAATCACTGGCCAGAATAGAGCCCTCCATTAAACGCATTTCTCGTCTGTATACCTCATCCTCCGTACTATCATTGCCGTATATGTTAATTCTGCGCACATATACTTTTTCACCAGGAATCATATGGTAAGTTAAGGCAACTTCTTTTTTCTCATCATCTATAACCGGCGTGATCTTTACTTCAGCAAAAGCATAACCAATTCGACCCATCTGGTTTTCCAGGCGTTTTTTACTGTTTGTCATCAGGCTTCGTGAAAAGTACATGCCCGGTGCAGTTAATATCTGCGAGCGCATAGTCTGACGATTAACCACCAGTTCACCCGTTAAATCAGATGAGGAAATTTTATATCGATCACCTTCAGAAACATTAATTGTTATATAAATGTCCTGTTTATCGGGTGTTAAGGATACCTGAGTGGATTCAATATTAAATTTAATATAACCACGATCAAGGTAATAAGAACGGATTTTTTCCAGGTCGCCGTTTAATTTAGGTTTTGAATATTCATCTGCTGAAGAAAACATGGCCCATGCTGATGGCACACCTGATTCAAGCTCATCAAGTAAAACATCATCATCATAAACATCGTTACCAACAATATTTATATGTTTGATTAAGGCAACCTGGCCTTCTGCAATAATAATTTCAATATCAACACGATTTTGATCAAGCTCGGCAACTTCCGTCTTTATTTTTACGCCGTATTTACCCTGGCTAAAATAAACACGCTCAAGCTCCAGTGTTAATTTTTCGAGTAATGAGCGATTATAAATCTGTCCTCTGGACACGCCGATATCACGCAGTGCGTCTTTTAATGCATCATCATCGATGTCCGAATTCCCTGAAAATTTCACATCCGCGATTGATGGTCTTTCTTTTACTCTAACCACCAGCACATCGTCATCGCGTAATAATTTTATATCGGCGAAAAAACCTGTTTTATATAATTCACTTATCGCATAGGTGATCTGGTTATCATCAACAGGGTCACCCACAACAATAGGAAAATAGTTCAGCAAGGTACCGTCAGGCAGCCTTTCCAGGCCTTCAATTTTTATATCACTAACAATAAATGAGCCTGAATTTGTAAACCCGGTATTTGCAGGCCCGGCATGAGCATTCAGCAGGCAAACACTGTTAAACAGCATAAGAATTAAAAACAAACGAATAAATCGTCGGGAACGATTTATCACGCAAGCCCCACAAAG
>CAVYHW010000054.1:0-25096 GCA_963768215.1 uncultured Gammaproteobacteria bacterium | reverse complement strand
GGGTGGTCTTCAGCCTGCATACGCAGATAATAAGCTGATTCAACCGCTTCAATTGACAGTATTGGTGTATCTCGCATAGCATCACTCTGAAAACCGAGTAATGGCACTTTATGATGCAATGGTGCATCGATAGTCCTTACAGTATCGATAATATCGGCAATGACTGCAGAAGCGGTTGGTTCTGAGCCTGCACCTGCACCATAATACAATGTTGGACCGACTGCATCACCCTGTACTAAAACAGCATTCATCACTCCATCAACATTGGCGATTAATCGCTTCTCTGGAATCAGGGTTGGGTGAACGCGTAACTCAATACCTTTATCTGTTTTACGTGTAATACCCAGGTGTTTAATACGATAACCCAGCTCTTCAGCATAATTCACGTCTTCCGTGGTTATCCTGCTAATGCCTTCTGTATATGTCTTGTCAAATTGCAGCTCAATGCCAAACGCCAGTGAAGCAAGAATCGTTAATTTGTGAGCGGCGTCAATACCTTCTACATCAAACGTTGGATCAGCTTCTGCATACCCTAACTCCTGCGCCTCTTTGAGTACATCAGCAAAATCGCGTCCTTTATCACGCATCTCGGACAGGATGAAGTTACCTGTGCCATTGATAATGCCTGCAACCCACTGGATCCTGTTTGCCGCCAGTCCTTCACGCATGGCTTTAATGATGGGAACACCCCCTGCTACTGCCGCTTCATAACAGACGCTCACACCCTGCTCTGTAGCTGCTTTCATAATTTCCGGGCCGTGGGTAGCAATTAATGCTTTATTGGCTGTGACAACATGTTTTCCGTTTTCGATGGCTTTAAGCACCAGCTGTTTAGCCAGTGTGTAACCACCGATAAGCTCAACGACAATTTCGACTTCAGGGTCGTTAACAACTTCAAATGCATCTTCGGTTAATTTACATATAGCTGGATCCAGGATGGTTTGTGAATCAATACCCAGGCCGGCAGCATGTACGATCTGGATTGGCCTTCCAACACGCGCCTGTATTTCATCTGCATTTCTTATTAATACTGTGGCTGTTCCGCCGCCGACTGTACCCAGACCTAATAGCCCGACTTTCACTGCGTTCAAGATGTTCTCCGCAACTATATTATTCTAAAAGCTCATATTCTACTGCATTCACCTTATCGTGTAACATATGCAGACCAATATAACTGAAAGATGACTAAACAAATGAAATTCGCACAAGATTGCCAGCAGGAAGGTTATGTCATTACTGCTTATGACAAAAACAGTATTTCCATTAATGGCAAAGCATTTAGTAAAAGCCTGATAGTGTCAAGCAGGCTACTGCAACAAAGCTGGGACATAGCAACCATTAAATCGTTACAGGCAAATCATATAGATCAGGTGCTGTCATTCAATCCCGAACTGATTATTATTGGTACTGGTAACACTCTGGTTTTCCCTGCTATTGAAGTTTATTCCAGTATCATAGAGCGAGGTATCGGTGTTGATTTCATGGATACCGGCGCTGCCTGCCGGACTTATAATATCCTGATGAGTGAAGGTCGTGATGTCGTCGCAGGCCTGATCCAGTGCCCGTAACTTAAGTTTTTACCGATTACAAAAAAATAGCAGATGCCCATATTTTCACTTAATGGGTATCTGCTTAATGATATAGCTGCTTGTTTAGTATTATTAGAATATAAACCTGCTAGTCTTTATCGTGTTTTTCTATTAATCATGAAACAGTAATTCTTCAGTAAAACCCTGGTTTTCCAGAATCTTACGTAGTTGCTTAAGTGCATCCATCTGGATCTGGCGAACACGTTCGCGAGTTACACCCAGCTCTTTGCCGACATCTTCCAGTGTTGTACGTTCATGGTTATTTAAACCAAAACGACGCACCAGTACTTCACGTTGTTTTGTATCCAACTGGTCTAACCAGACACTCAGATTCGCCATGACATCATCATTCTGCAGCATTTCCGGTGGCGCCGGAATACGTTCATCAGCAACAATTTCCAGTAATGGGCGATCATTTTCTTTGCCCACAGGCACATCAACTGAAGTTACACGATCACGTAAACCCAGCATTTTCTCAACGCCGGCAACCGGTTTGTTCAGCATTTTCGCAATATCTTCTGCTGTTGGTTCTGTATCCATAGTCTGCTCTAATTCACGAGCAGCACGCAGATAAACATTTAATTCTTTTATTACATGGATGGGTAGACGGATGGTACGGGTTTGATTCATCAAGGCGCGTTCAATCGTTTGACGAATCCACCAGGTAGCATAAGTAGAGAAACGGAAGCCTTTTTCAGGATCGAATTTTTCGACGGCGCGAATTAAACCTAAGTTGCCCTCTTCAATAAGATCAAGCAGCGCCAGGCCACGGTTCATATAACGACGAGAAATCTTCACTACTAAACGAAGATTACATTCAATCATTTTTTTACGTGCTTCCATATCGCCTTTTAAGGCCTTACGAGAATAAAAGACTTCTTCCTCTGCGGTAAGCAGTGCTGAACCTTCTATTTCACGTAAGTATAAGCGTGTTGCATCCAGCTCTTTACGGTTAACCTTTACATCAGGGTCAACACCAATTTTACTCGCAGTCTTAGTGTGGCCAGCTGGTTTTGTTATTTCTTCTGATTCGATATCATCGTTATCCATCTCGATATCATCGCATTCAACATCATCAGATTGCATCATTAAGACACCGGTTTCCAGCTCCTCTTTAGAATCAGCAATTGCTTCTATCATGATAGTACCCTACCCCAAAATGTGTTTTATAATTATTATTTTTACGCATTTAGTTTGCAAGCAGGAGCAACCTGTACTCCTTAAATTCCATATACTTACAATGTCCTTTTAAAGCCGACCTAAGGACGAAAAAAACTTATAGCATCATTTCTATTTAGGAAGCAAGCATTTATTAAAAAAAACCAGAATTTAATTTTTGTTATACAGGAAAACCACATTATATTGTGGTTTTAGATAACACAAACCACAAGAGAAAATATTCCTTTTGGGCAGATTGTGTCATAACTTTTTACACTTCAAACAGCCAGTATTTTTAATTTTAGCGGGTCAAGTATTTCAAAGGATCAACAGGTTTGCCATTTTTTCTGATTTCAAAATGTAAGCGCGGATTAGATTTATCTTTATAACCCATCTCCGCAATTTTCTGCCCGGTTTTTACAATGTCCCCTTCTTTCACCAACAATTTACGATTATAGGCATAAGCACTTAAAAAAGTTTCATTGTGTTTAATAATAATAAGTTTACCGTAACTGATTAAACCATCGCCACTATAAACCACTTTGCCTTTTGCAGATGCAACAATGCTGTCACCAAGCTTACCCGCAATATCAATACCTTTTGCATCGTTTCGTCGTCGATTGAATTTTTTAACCACTTTGCCTTTTGCCGGTCGCTGCCATCGTAGTGTTTTTGGCCAGCTCACTGTTTGTGTTTTTGATTTTTGCTGCTGAGCTGATGTGGATCGAGAAGAAGTTCGTTTTGTACGACCGTCACTCTTTCGCGATGATGAACTAGCGGAAGTTTTCAAAGGTTCCAGAAAAATCGTCTGGCCCGGCAAAATCACATAAGGCTTTTTTAATTGATTTAACTGTACCAGGCGGTTGACGCTCACACCATGTCGATTTGATATGCTGTAAAGCGTATCGTTTTTTTCAACTTTTACCCACTTCTGGCCAGAATAGGGCTTCTTAGAAACAACTTTATTAGATGCATGTTTTTGTTTTGAGGTGTGTGATGTATAGGCAATTTTTTCAGAATAACTGCTGTCAGCATTGCTTGATGAAACAAAATGATCCGGTTTACGTGTATGTAAGCGCTGCCCGGGCTTTATTATTCTAGACGGACCAAGATTGTTCCAGTCAGCAAATTCTTCTGGATCTAGTTCATAACGCCATGCGATGGAATAGACGGTGTCACCCGATTTAACGGTGTAATCATCAGGGTTCCATTTGTCGCCAGTGCTCGAACAGCCAGTTTGCAAGACAATAAACAAAACCGCTGTTATAAAAAAACAACTCTGTCGAAACATTATTAATTTTTTACTGATTAAAATATATTGCCAAAGCTATAATCAAAACAGTTAACCAGCCAAGCCACTCAATATATTTCCTTACAACCGGCTCTAACTTCGGTCCGGCCCATGCCATTAGCAAAGAAACCAGGAAAAATTGTGCAGCCCTGCCCACGATTGCGGCAAGTACAAATGGCAATATTGCCATAGAAAGTGCGCCGGCTGACAGGGTAAACAACTTAAAAGGAATAGGCGAAAAACCGGCAACAACCACTGCCCAGAAGCCCCATTGCTCAAACCAGCTTCGTGCTGTCAAATACTTATCCCAGTAACCGACATCCTGCAATATTGGTTCAATGGCACTTATGGCGAAGTAACCCAGATAATAACCAATAACACCGCCGATAACAGACATGATGGTTGCAACAAGCGCTATACGTACAGCACGCTTCGGTGTTGCTATTGCCATCGGCGCCACCATCAGTGCAGTGGGCACAGGGAAAAATATTGACTCAGATAGACTAACTGCCATTAAATAACGCTCGGCATGCGGATGTGCTGCCCATCTCATCGTTTTGTTATACAATCCTGCAAATAACATTATCTCACTGCTCCATCTAATAGCGGTACAAAATGCACATATTCCTGTGCGCTTTCTTCAATACAGTCAGCTGTGCGAGTATATATCTTTAATTGCTGGAAACCATCTTTAGTACCAACTGGAATAACCATACGCCCACCAACAGCAAGCTGTTCTAACAGACTTGATGGCACCGACTGAGGTGCGGCAGTCACCATAATTGCATAATAAGGTGCATTTGGCGCCCAGCCCCATGAGCCATCACTGTGCTTGGAAAATACATTTAATAAACCTAGCTTACGATGTGCATCACGCGCTTTTTGTAGTAACGCGCTAATTCGCTCGACGGTATAAACTTTGGGGACCAGTCGTGACAGTATCGCCGACTGATAACCAGAGCCGGTACCCACTTCCAGCACCACATCAGGGATGCCGCCTTCGAGTAATATTTCCGTCATGCGGGCAACAATATAAGGCTGTGAGATCGTCTGGCCATGCCCTATCGGCAAGGCAGTATCCTCATAAGCCCGATGCGCCATCGCTTCATCAACAAAGATATGGCGTGGCGTTGTTCTCATGACTTCCAGTACACGTTCATTAATGATGCCTTTCTCACGCAAACGTTCAACCAGGCGGTCACGTGTGCGTTGCGAAGTCATACCTATACCTTGAATATCTTGACTTATCATCTGTTCTTTTTATTGCTACGAAACTTCACTGCCAGGGAACCTCTGATTAAGTCTGGGTCGAACAGATTGTCGGTTAGAATGTTCTGATTCAAGGCGTGGAACGCGCGTAATAGCAGGGCTATTGCGAAGTTCCACAACGCGGAAACAGGACATTTTAATCACAAGATGTCGATTCATGACTTAATCAGAGGCTCCCTGGTTAAATTTTAATTATGTTTTGTCAGCCAGTTTTCCAGTTCGGCAAGGCTATCATATCGGGTCAAATCTATCTGCAATGGCGTGATTGAAACATAATGCTGACTCACCGCATAAAAATCCGTACCTTCTCCTGCATCCTGCGCCTCACCTGGTGGACCTACCCAGTACATCGGATCACCCCGAGGATCATTCTGCATAATCATACCTTCCGACTTATGCCGATTACCCAGACGGGTCGCCGTAAAACCTTTAATTTCAGCCCAGGGAATATCAGGCACATTTACATTTAAAATTGTATTAGCAGCGAACGATACCTTATTAAGTGTTTTAAGCAACTGAAGCACCGCTTTTGCTGCCGTTTCAAAATGCGCCGGCATGTATGAATCCATAGATACAGCAATGGCAGGCAATCCCAGGTGGCGACCTTCCATTGCCGCTGCAATAGTACCAGAATACAGCACATCATCGCCCATATTTGCACCGGCATTGATGCCCGAAACAATCATATCCGGTTCTTTTTGCAGTAAACCGGTAATTGCCAGATGCACGGTATCGGTTGGCGTACCATCGACATAATATGAATTTTCAGCAATCTGGCATGCGCGCAGTCCCCGCTCCAGTGTCAATGAATTACTCGCCCCGCTACAGTTACGCTCTGGTGCAACAATAGAAATTTCATGCTCGGCAGACAACGCTTCGGCGAGTACTGCAATACCCGGCGCCCGGTAACCGTCATCATTACTTACTAAAATATGCACAAATGATACAACTACAAATATTCACGATACAATACAGTTAAAAACAGGGCTAACTATACCGTATACAGGAGGCAGTGATGAGTAATGATTCAATAAAAAATGAGAATGAATCATTATTTCTCTCACAAATGGGTGATGTTACCCCGTTAAAACCGGATAATAAAATAAAAATAAAAAAAACGCCGACAAAAGTCTTTCAGCAATCAAATCAGGAGACTGATGATTACGCCGTTGATGACGTCTTTTCCGATAGCGAAATCATTGAAGACTGCCCTGATATACTGAGTTTCTCCCGCAGTGGTTTACAGCATAAGGTGCTAAAAAATTTACGCCAGGGCAAAAACCCCATCCAACATGCTGTCGATTTACATGGTTTGACTGTCAAACAGGCCAGAAAGGAACTGTTAATATTTCTCGGTGAATGTGAAGCAGCAGGAGTACGCCACGTCATCATCGTACATGGCAAAGGATTTCGTTCTAAAAACAAACCCATTATCAAAGCCATGGTTAACCGCTGGTTACGCACCGTCGATAATGTTCTTGCTTTTCATTCTGCGCAACCTAAAGATGGTGGCAGTGGTGCAGTATATGTTTTGTTGAAGAAGTTATCAGCTGGCAGTTAGCACCGTAGGATGCGGTGAGGCACGAACCGCATCTATCGCGTTAAAACAAACCTTTTCACCAGCAGAGGCACAGAGGAGTCCGCGAAGCACGCGAAAGACGCTTTTATCAATATGTTAAACGCGCCGAGAGCGCAGATAACAAAGCTTAAAAAGCTATCTGTGCGCCTCTGTGCCTGAAGCGCTTTTTAAGTTTTTGAAGTCTTCTCAGGACCGTCGCCAGACAGTCTTGCCGTCTTTGTCTTCCAGTATAATACCCATAGCATCCAGCTCATCACGAATCCGGTCTGCTTCAGCCCAGTCTTTGTTCTCTCTGGCTGTCTTCCTGGCTTCGATCATGACATCAATATCAGCACTGTCTTCGCTAACACTTGCTCCTGACTGTAAAAACTCTTCAGGATCCGCTTCCAGCAATCCTAATACATTGGCCAGCTTCTTAAGCACTGCGGCCTTTTGTAATGCGCCGGCCTCGTTCTCACCACGCAATCGATTAACCTGGTTCGCCAGGTCAAACAATACCGCAAGAGCTTCGGGTGTGTTGAAATCATCATCCATGGCCTCCCTGAATTTCTCTATCGCCGGGTCTGTTTCATCATAAGACTCAGGCACATTGAGACCGCGCAAGGTATTATATAAACGCGACAAAGCGGTTCGCGCGGTATCCAGCAACTGGTCAGAATAATTCAGGGGACTGCGGTACTGGCTTGCCAGTACAAAATAACGAATCTCCTCGCCTTTATATAATTTCAAAATTTCACGTACGGTAAAGAAATTATTTAAAGACTTGGACATCTTTTCATCATTGATACGAACAAAACCATTATGCATCCACAGGTTGACAAATGTCTCACCGGTAGCGGCTTCAGATTGTGCTATTTCATTTTCATGATGCGGGAACTGAAGGTCCTGACCGCCACCATGAATATCGAAATGATTGCCCAGGCAGCAGGTTGACATTGCTGAACATTCTATATGCCAGCCCGGTCTTCCTTTGCCCCAGGGAGAGTCCCATGAAGGTTCACCCGGTTTTGCTGCTTTCCATAACACAAAATCCAGTGGATCATCTTTATTTTCATCGACCGCAACACGCTCACCGGCGCGTAAATCCTCCAGTTTTTTACCGGACAATTTGCCGTAGTTTTCAAAGGCGCTGACATCATAATAAACATCACCCCAGGTATTATTATGGCCTTCATCGGTTTGTGTCGTATAGGCAAAACCTTTATCAACCAGGGTTTGTATCATGTCAATAATTTCCTTCATCGAGGCGGTTGCACGTGGCTCTTCATCCGGTGGTAAAACACCAAGCTGTGCGGCATCTTCATGCATCGCCTTAATGAAACGTTCCGTTAACTCAGAAAAGTCTTCACCATTTTCATTAGCGCGATTGATAATCTTGTCATCGATGTCCGTTATATTACGCACATATTTCACTTCATAACCACAGTAGCGGAGGTAACGAGTCACTGCGTCAAACACCACCAGCACACGCGCATGCCCGAGATGGCACAGGTCGTAAACTGTCATGCCACAGACATACATTGTTATTTTGCCGGGTTCAATCGGTTTAAAGACTTCTTTTTTTCTGGACTGGCT
Source organism: uncultured Gammaproteobacteria bacterium (assembly GCA_963768215.1). GTDB lineage: Bacteria > Pseudomonadota > Gammaproteobacteria > SZUA-229 > SZUA-229. The sequence goes on along the minus strand of CAVYHW010000054.1, from coordinate 16,635 downwards.
ATTGTGTATCTGTAACATGGACTTTTTTGAATGGCTAAAAGATGTGGAATATTAACGGATAACTGAACGAAGCGCTAACCAATCATTATAGGTCAAAGTTGAGTGGTGCTTTGTCATCCTGAGCAACTGCGAAGGATCTTTTTCACCAAAGCTACTATATTGCGTGCAACTTAAGATCCTTCACTATCGTTCAGGATGACAACAACACACAAAAAGTCTTGCACTAAAAAGTGCATAGTTTTTACTAACATCCTTGGACAATACCCCCCCCACAGCTTGCTACGGCGGCGGGGAATTAAACTAAAAGAGATTAAAATCTAAATCCTGTTTGTACAAATCCACCTAAAGAGTTATCTGTATAGATTGCAGCAATATCCAGATTAAAGCCTAACCAGAAACCTACACCGGCAGTTAACGCAGTATCTTTTGCACCACCAGGGATACCACTAGCCACATTTTTTCTTGCACCAACACGCAATTGTGCATAATCAAATACATTAAATTCTGCACCGGCGGCTAAATACTGTGTTTTCAAATCACCAAAATATCGGATTAGCCAATAATGGTTTATTCTCTGTCAGATCATAATCAACAGCCACTGTAAGAAAATTGTTATGATAAGCAGCACCAATACGTGCATTAGTGTCAAAATTTATTTTTTGACCACCCAGATCAAACTCATCAGTAAGTAAATTACGGATATTTAAACCCAAACGTAAAGAATCAGACAAATCGATTGCTGCACCTAAATCAAAAGAAGTAAATGTTCCCAGATCAGATTTTGTACCCTTATCAAAGACATCACTTGCGTCATTAATGTTAAGAATAGACTCCTGGTAGGTGTATGCCTGCAGATCTACAATTTTTGGCTTTATACCTATAGATATTTTTCTCTCATAAAATTGAAAGTCCTTGGCAAGTGACAGGCCAAATTCGGTTGCTAACACGCCTTCTAAATTTAATATATTTTTAGTATCGCTAGTTACTTCCTGTTCAAATTGTACAAGATCACAACCTGGATCAACGTTTAATTGACAGGCCAGATCAGTGACAGTACCCGCACCAATTGCATCACCTCGAATACTGATCGCCATGGCAAATGAGTCAAACGCTATACCCATAGCAGCTACGCCCGATACATCAGCCGCTATATCTTTACCGTCAATACCGAAAATAATATTTGACATCTCCTGTAAGGCTGCTATTTGTTCAGGACTAGTTGGAGACGCAGCCTGATAACGGTCATATGCCGCCTGGTAATCATCAATATCTGTTATCAGGTCATCATTATCCCTGACAAATGCGCCAAGACCTATCAATAGCGAAAAATCATCATCCGGTCTCTGATTGGTTAACATCGCAGGGTTTGCCCAGGCTGCTGTTGCCAGATCAGCTGTCGCAACGGAAACACCACCCATACCCAGTGATCGTCCTTCAAAAGAAAATGGAATAGCATTTGCTGTTTGTGAAAATACAGATAATGCTACAACTGATAAAATTTTATTTTTTAGATTCATAATAATCTCGCTAAATTCCTGTGCTAATGTCCCGCTAAAAGAGCCATATAAAATGGCAGCATCGGTAATCGATGATATTTAAATATTTAGTCTTTCAAAAGCATATATCAAACTTAAACAAATACAAGCTTTCCTGTTAACGAACAGGCGAACCAGTCAATATAAGCCTGCTTGTGAGTCTTTTCAGGTAAAGCTGAGGTTACAGGAGGCTGGAGCAGCAAAATTGTTTTCTAATACTGGCCAGGGCACCTCTGATTAAGTCTATTATGCTTCTGCGTGACCTGAAGGGTGCAGATGCAAGGCGCAAAGTGAAGTTAATGGCCTTAGTCCTTAACAAGGCTTTGTAACGTGGCAGATGTACCCTTCAGGCCGCGCCCGGAGGGGCTTACAGGCTCTAATGATTTAAGGTGCCCAAAAAAGCGCCCCGTAGTGATGACAGGTGACTAACCCCAGCGGCGTACGTTGCCTGTGTCTAGATGGATAAAGTCAGATTTCGGGTAATATCCGACGCCACCAGCCTGGCAGTCTAAAGCGGCTTTTCGCAGGTCAGATAATTTGCAGCCGGGTAATCGTATATCTATGGCCTTACCTTCCATGTGCAGGCTCTTTTTAGCAACACCGTTACTGTTCTGACTCAATGCTGCATTCGTTTTCGGTGAGCGATAGCCGGATATTATGTGGAATTCCTGTGTAGTGTCCATTTTCTTATGCAGAACATTCAGCAAATCAAGCAATTCGTTATCCATATCATAATCATCACCCGTACGGTGATCGCGCAATAGATGATTTATGGCCTTTAATTCACTGGTCTGATACTGGCCTTCTGCCCAGTAGGTTGTATTTAAATGCTCTCCGGTGTGCAAGTTTAACAGCGACAGTTTACGTTCTGGCTGAATGATGGTTGATTGAGATATAGCCGATTGAGGATTGGAATGGGGTGACACTTTGGCAAATGCACTGGGTAAAAATAACGCGCCGCTTGCACCCAGACCTAGTTGTAAGAAGCGGCGGCGGCCCGGATCGGTGCAGCTATGGCTGGTTTTATATTGTGTTTTGGCTTGCGATCGATCAGGGTGAAACAACATGAAATACTCTCAAACATCGGTTTATTCAATTTATAACAGCGGGATTATAGTTGAATATAACTATTTTTCTAGTATTTTCAGAGATATGCGGGTAAAACCTTAGAGATATTTGACCATCTTTTGATCCCGATGGTAGCTATCAGGCGAAAATGTGAGTTCGTTACCATTGAACCAGACGGTGGTGTAGATAGCATAAACGGCCAGTGGTTGTTCAAGTTTAGCTTGGTGGATATCCTCGGTATTAAGAATATCCGCTGGCGACTGTTGTGTGTCATTGCCAGTGAGGCTGAAGATTGCCAGCGCCAATGGATCTTCTACCCGAATACAGCCTGAGCTGAAATTTCTCTGTGTCTGATTAAACAGGCTTTTTGATGGCGTGTCATGTAAATAAATTGCCCAGGGATTCGGCATGACAAATTTAAGACGGCCAAGGGCATTTTTATCGCCAGGTTCCTGTCTGAGTGAATAGGGAAAATATTGTTGCGACAAAGACTGCCAGTCTATTGATTCTGGATCAATTTCGGTTTTGATACCTGCTTCGTTTTTGAAAACGCGAAAATTATGGCTGACAAGGTAATCAGGGTCGGCCTGTTGTTTGGGCAGCAAATCAAGACGGGCCAGTTTATGCGGTACATGCCAGCGCGGGTTGAAGACGATACGGGTGACTTTGCTGCTGAAGCTTGGTGTCGATCTTTTGGTTTTACCAACAATAACACGCATTTTTAATTTTATCTGTTCATCTTCTATGGCGGTCAGCTGATAGTTGGCAAGATTTACCATGATGTAACGATTACCAAGGTCGTCAGGGAGCCAGCGTAAACGTTCCAGGTTGACCTTAATCTGCTGCAGTCGATTTGATGCTGAGACATTCATTGCGCGTATCGTTGCCGGGCCAATAATACCGTCATCCTTTAAGCTATGACGTCGCTGAAAATGCCGTACAGCCTGTTCCAGATTTTCATCGTAATAATCGAACTGGATAGGTCGGCTACTGTTAAGCGCTTCATCTTCAAAAGACAACCTGTCGCGAACGGCTGGAATATATCGGCTGGAATCGCCTGGATTTAATATGGGCGTTATTGGAATTATTGACCAGCCGCCACGGGCAACATAATCCTGATAGCGTTTTGCAGCTACTGTTAATCGTCGATATTGATTATGTGCTGGAACCAGAGAGTTAAGCTGGTCTTGAAAGTGATTGTCTGACAGTGCACCTTGCAGAAATTCAATCGCATTGAATAGTTTACGGGGAATAGACCATTTGGGGTCAACTATCGCAGGATCCAGTCGTCCCGTAGCAATATCACTTATCAATTTTAACAGGCCGTCGCTGAGCATAAGGTCGAAAAGATGAGCTTCAGATTCGTCGCGCGTCGGATCAAGATGCTCTAATAAGTCCTGATGATAATCGCCAGGATTGAGCCCATGGTTTACTGACTGGGAAATAAATTCCAGCGCATCATAAGCCCTCACGGTAAGCTGTTGCTGTTCTAGCCAGAGGTAATCAGAAGGCCGCTGATATAACTGAGAGAGTGCAGCGATATCAATACCAAAATCATTTTGCTGTCGCGGTTCATTGAATCGCTGATAAGCCACCGCCTGACCTGAAAAGTAGAGAAAGATCAGGTTTAGCGCAATTGCGTAAATTATAGCTCTATTAATTTTCACGATAACATACAGTATTTTGTCTCATTTTTATCGTCTAACAACGATTGTCTAAATCACCCGGAATTCTGATAGCGGGTGATTTATTGTTCTCAGCAAGATTTAAGCCATGTTTTACAGATGCTTATATATCAATAACTTGAGAATTATTGTCTTAGGGAAGAAGTTAATACTGTTAATTAAATTGACAGTAAAGTCTGTAAAATCAGAACTGCTTCTGCCTGCAAAACATTATACTGGTTTGAAACTACCACACAATCATATATTTCAGCCCTGGGCTAATTCATCCCTGGGCTAGTTGATCCATGAGCTGTAAACTATATCAGCTGTAAACTACATTATTATGTACTATACAGCATTATAAGTTTTAGACAAATCAGCATTAAAATATATTAAATCCTTATAAATCAGATACTTCATAACACTATGGGACAATTAAAAGTACTCTTCGTTTGCATGGGCAATATCTGCCGTTCGCCAACAGCAGAAGGTGTATTTCGACACAAAGCTGAGCAGGCGAATCTGGAAAACACAATTATTATCGATTCTGCCGGCACCCATGCCTACCACGTAGGAAACCCACCCGATATCCGGGCACAGAATGCAGCGCTGAAACGAAATATTGATTTAGGTAGTCAACGCGCTCGCCGTGTTAGCAGCGATGACTTTTTAGAATTTGATTATGTTATTGCAATGGATGAAAGCAATAAAGAAGACCTGTTATCCATCTGCCCGGAGGGTTTTGAAGATAAAGTCCATCTTTTTCTCGATTTTGCCGACAGCAATGAAACTGAAGTCCCTGATCCTTATTATGGTCAGGGGCGTGGTTTTGAAATTGTGTTAAATCTTGTGGAAAATGCCTCAGAAGGTTTACTAAAACATCTTTACGACAACAATTAATTTAGCTGTATGAAGGGAAAGTCATGTTCTCTCCCAGCATACAGCTACAGAATATGACAAAATAAATTCTGCTTACTTAAAACTATAATTGTTATTCATCAATAGACGACGATACCACCGTCCTGTTTTCATTTGACACCGGTTGTTTATCAGGCTGTTTTTCAGGTATTTTATTTTCTTTAGCGGCCGGCTTATTTTCATTAGCAGGCTTCTCAATTTTAGCCTCCTTTGCTTCAGGCTTCTCAAACCCGGGTTTATCAACAGCAGGTTTCTCCGTCTGCTGTTTCTCCAACCGCGGCTTCTCTGTCTGGGGTTTCTCTGTCTGAGGTTTATCTACTATTGCTGGTGTCGAAGTTTTTTCCCCTTCACCACTACTTTTATCCACGCTTTTTTTGCCAATATTGTCCTTATCTACATTGGACGTTACATTGGCTTGCGGTTTAGCTTGTGTAGATGCTGCGCTTACATTGAGCTGTTCGTTATCCTTAGTTTTCGCTTCAGTACTTTTTGGGCGACTGCCACTGCGGCGGCGGCGATTACGGCCTGACTTACCACCTGATTTATCACCGGACAAATCAGGGTCTTTCGATTTCACTGATGTTTCTTTAGCTTTATCCGTTGCTGCTTTTGTCTGTTTCTTTACCGGTTTATTTGCCGGTTTATTTGCCGTTTCATGCTGGCTGGCCTGCTGACCACCCGGCTTGCTGCCCGGTTTACGGCTTCGGTTACGTCCCCTGGTACTGCGGTTTCTATTTTGAGCAGGTCTCTGTCCTGTACGTTGACTTCGATCCGTAGTTGATGTTGATTTTTCCGCTGGCTTGTTACCTTCTGCTTGCTCGCCTTTGTCACCGCTAAAAATAGAAACAATTTTACTTAACAAACCTGTCGAACTTGTTTTTGCCTCAGCAACAGGGGCAGGTGCTTTTGCAACTGGACGTTTTCCAGGTGTTATTCTGGAAACAGCGGCCTGTTCTGGCTGTATCTGCTTTTGCGGAGTTATATCAACACTGTACTGAGTCTCTGTTTCTGCACGTTGATAACTGGCAGTTTCATCAGTTTCATCATAATCCGCCTTGCGCACACGTTCTACTTTGTACTGAGGAGTTTCCAGTGTCGGATTCGCCACAATCAACACGTGAACACCGGCTAGTTTTTCAATATCCTGTATCACCTGACGCTTTTCGTTAAGCATATATGTTGCAACATCAATCGGCACCTGAATATCAACTCTCGCAGTTCCTGCTTTTAGTGCTTCCTCTTCGAGAATACGAACCAGTGAAAGCGATAACGATTCAACTGTACGAATCGTGCCCTGTCCTGTACAGCGCGGACAAACAATCTGTGTTGACTCGCCTAAGGAAGGTTTCAGGCGTTGACGTGACATTTCCAGCAAACCAAACCGTGATATACGGCCAATCTGCACACGAGCCCGATCCGGTTGAACCGCCTCGTTTAGACGGTTCTCAACAGCACGTTGATTACGATTATTCAGCATATCGATGAAATCAATCACCACCAGGCCGCCCAGGTCACGCAATCGCAATTGACGGGCAATTTCATCAGCTGCTTCCAGGTTAGTATTCGTGGCAGTTTCTTCGATATCACCACCTTTTGTGGCGCGCGCCGAGTTAATATCTATTGAAATCAGGGCCTCAGTGTGATCGATAACAATAGCGCCACCAGAGGGTAATAACACTTCACGGCGGTAAGCCGACTCAATCTGGTTCTCAACCTGAAAACGATTAAACAGCGGCACGGTATCGCTATAATATTTGATCTTGTGTACGCTGTTAGGCATTACCTGTTGCACAAAATCCATTGCCGCATCATAAACATCTTTTGAATCAATCAGAACTTCAGAAATATCACTTCTAAAGTAATCTCTTAATGCGCGTGTAGTAACGTCACTTTCCTGATAAATCAGAAACGGCGCCGGTCTTTCTGCTGCCGCCTTTTCAAATGCGGACCAGAGCTGTAACAGATAATCCAGATCCCACTGTAATTCTTCCGAATTACGGCCGACACCCGCTGTACGCACAATCAAACCCATACCATTAGGGACTTCGAGCTGACTTAAAGCTTCACGAATGAGATTTCGATCTTCCCCTTCAATACGACGGGAAACACCACCAGCACGGGGATTATTTGGCATCAGCACCAGGTAACGCCCTGCCAGGCTAATAAAAGTTGTTAACGCCGCGCCTTTATTGCCACGCTCTTCTTTTTCCACCTGGATAACAATTTCCTGTCCTTCTTTGATGGCGGTACGAATATCGGGGCGGCCGGTTGCCTTTAGTGCTTCCTCGGTGAAGTACACCCTGGAAACTTCTTTAAATGGTAAAAAACCATGACGCTCAGCACCGTAATCGACAAAACAGGCCTCAAGACTTGGCTCGACCCGGGTGATTTTACCTTTGTATACGTTGGATTTTTTCTGTTCCCGTGACGGGACTTCGACGTCCAGATCGTAAAGTTGCTGACCATCGACCATGGCCACTCGAACTTCTTCTTTCTGGACTGCGTTGATAAGAATTCTTTTCATGTGCAGTTAAACCTGTTAGTTCTCCCGTTTTCAAAACACTCTCTAAGCGAACCAAAGAGACAGGCTTTAACCGCCTGCCGGCATACTGCAATGCACAGAAGCAAAAGCTCACCCACAGTAAAAATGCAGGCCCGATAAATATTTCTGGAAATACTTGCTCTGGAAATACTTGCTCTGGCAGAGTAATGGCGTTATCAGTATTGAAAAAAGGGAAAATCATTAAAATTATAAATAGTTTTTTTACTTGTTATTTCATATTTGCTGTCAATTTCCAATAGCTGGATAAGTGAAAGCAAATACATAAAATCAGTGAGTAATCAGGCAGCAGTTATATAAAAAAGTTCATCTCTGTGAAGAAGTGTCTTGAACTGGTTGCCATCATCGGCGAAATCGTCGCATATTCGTTGACCTGATGACCATTCATCAAGTAGATATTCCATTATTTGCGCCCGTTATTTTTTCCTTCTGGCTAAATTCCTAACAAATGCAATGGTTTACATACTTAATTTAGCACTGGCATTTGAATAGTCAAGTCTGTCAAAATGTACGTCTTTGGTCAAGCATTATCCATTCATCCCAAATCCCTACATAGAAACGCGAAATAATGTGCAAGATATTGGCTTCACAGGAAAAGCAAAAAATATTAGTCGCACCCATAGGTTCGGCGGCTATTTTTTCTTTTTCTGTGGAATCAAGACTTTGTGCAGTATTCGTGTTTCTATGTAGGGATTTGGGATTCATATAAAATAACATTAAGATGCCAACAAATGATAAAGCAGCAACGCTAATTACCATCAGCGAAAATCAGGCAGGTCAGCGCATCGATAATTTTCTACTAAAGCATTTAAAGGGTGTACCCAAAAGCCATATTTATCGCATACTGCGCAGCGGTCAGGTAAGAATAAATAGCGGTAGAAAAAAACCTCATTACAAACTACAGGCTGGCGACGCATTAAGACTACCACCGCTACGCATTTCTGAAAATGAAGACAGCATGGTGCCAGTGCCAGTCATTCAAACACTGAAAAATAGCATCATTTTTGAAAATGACGATATTATTGCCATTAACAAACCTTCCGGTATAGCCGTTCATAAAGGCAGTGGTTTACGCTTTGGCATCATCGAGGCCTTCAGGCAGATATACCCGGAACAGACTGTAGAACTGGTGCACCGCCTGGATCGCGAAACCAGTGGTTGCCTGTTACTGGCAAAAAATCGCCAGATACTGTCATCATTGCATGAACTGTTACGCCATGAAAAAACCACTCATATTGAAAAAACATACCTCGCATTACTACACGGCCAATGGAAAGACGGTAACAAAACAGTCGATATTGGCCTCACTAAGGTAAAGCGCAGCGGCGAACATATGGTTCAGGCTGATGAACAGGGCGACATTGCAATCAGCCATTTCGAACCTCTGGAAGTATACGAACAATGCAGCTTGATGAAAATCACTATCGAAACAGGCCGCACTCACCAGATACGTGTACATGCCTTATATACGGGCCATCCTGTTATTGGCGACACCAAGTATGGCGACAAAACAGCCAACCAGTATTTTAGAAAACTTGGACTAAAACGTCTTTTCCTGCACGCACAGCAGTTGTATTTACCACTGAGTGACCCCATTACTTTAACTGCACCGCTAAGTGATGACCTCAATAACCTGTTACAGAAACTACGACAGCAATTCTAACAACGACAGCTCTCTAACAAGAAAAGACAGACAATGAAGCAATTCCCTCTTCTGATATTCGACTGGGACGGTACACTGGTTGATTCAATCGAACGTATCGTTACCAGTTTGCAACATGCAAGCAAACAGGCTGCGGGTATTGATATCAGTGAAGCTCAGGCTAAAGAGGTTATTGGACTGGGCCTGATTGAAGCAATAGCAAAACTACATCCTGAACTGGATGCAAAACTGCAAATCTCGGAATTAACAAATATAGCTGATGCGTATCGCCAGCATTACCTGTATGACAATACTGTACCGGCGCCACTTTTTTCCGGCGTCGATAACCTGCTAGATGAGCTTCGCCAGGACGGTTATACGCTGGCAATATCGACTGGAAAAAGTCGTATTGGGCTAGATCAATCTATTGCAGAACATAAAATGGCTGATTATTTCACCACTACCCGCTGTGCTGGAGAAAATAAATCAAAACCTCATCCTGAAATGCTGCAAGAAATACTCAGTGAGTTAAACTTCTCAGCTGGTGAAGCACTGATGATAGGCGACAGCGAGCATGATCTTAAAATGGCAAACAATGCCAGCATGAACTCTATTGGTGTAACGCACGGCGTACATGATGCCATCACCTTAAAAAAACATAACCCATTAGTTTGTTTAAACAATATCACTGAATTATCCAGTTTTTTAAACCATAATAAACTTTAAAAATTACAGCAGGAAATCATAACATGTCTGACAATAATGCTTCATGGGAAAGAGAAGTGGTTACCAAACTGGCCGAGTCCAGCTTAAAAGAACAACGCCGGGCGCGTCGCTGGGGCATCTTTTTTAAACTACTAACCTTTGCCTACATTGGCGGAATTTTATACATGTATGGTGACGCCAGCCTGACCAGGGTAAGCCTCAATGAAAAACACACTGCGCTAGTCGAAGTAAACGGGGTCATTGCAGATAACGAAGAAGCCAGCGCAGACAAAATTGTTACCGCATTACGTGATGCCTTTGACAATGAAAAAAGCGCCGGCGTGATACTTAGAATAAACAGCCCCGGTGGCTCACCGGTACAATCCGGTTACATCTACGATGAAGTTGTTCGATTACGCAAAAAACACCCCGATACCCCGCTGTATGCCGTGGTAACCGATATATGTGCGTCAGGCGGATATTACATTGCCTCCGCTGCTGATAAAATTTATGCAGATAAAGCCAGCATCGTGGGCTCTATTGGTGTACGAATGGACAACTTCGGATTTGTTGATGCCATGGAAAAACTGGGCGTTGAACGTCGTACTTTGACCGCAGGTGAAAACAAGGCGCTGCTAGACCCTTTCCTGCCTGTCGATGAAAAAGCCACTGCACATTTACAAATAATGCTCACTGAAATTCACCAACAGTTTATTGATTCTGTTAAAAAAGGTCGTGGTGACCGGCTCGACACCAGCGTTGAAGGCCTATTTTCAGGTTTGATCTGGACCGGAGAAGCGGCCGTCAAGATTGGCCTGGTTGATGAACTCGCCAGTTCCAGCCACGTTGCAAGAGAAGTTATCGGCGAAGAAACCATCGTCAACTACACGGTAGAAGATGATCTTCTTGAACGTTTTGCTGAACGTCTGGGTTCTTCAACTGCACAGGTCATCAGTAACCAGTTCTTTTCTACTACAGCAAGATAAAATTAGAGTTACAAGTTTTAAGTTATAAGTTTCCTGACTAAAAACTTGTAACTTAAAACTTAAAACTCCCCTCACCTTAAACCAGCTGTTTTACTATATATTTTCACTGCTGTCCCGTTAACTGCCACAGCGATGAATTGGGCACATCCAGCAAGGAACATCACCCGCATGGATGCGGGTGTTTAGCCACCATGGATGGTCCAAGATTAATCAACATGGGGCGTGTCATTGGTGGATGTGCCTGATTCATGTCTCGATTGATATTAATGCTGATTTTGTCAGTAGCATCAATAGCCATAAGCAATGATGTAAAGTTAACGGGACAGCAGTGATATTTTTTCTAACGGTGAATAGATATTTGAAACTCCGTTATTTTTTAAACACTGCTATAGACTCAACATGCCCGGTATGCGGAAACATGTTCATGATTCCAGCTTTAGTTAGCTTATAACCTAATTCATTCACTAGCACGGCAGCATCACGCGCCAATGTCGCCGGATGACAGGATACGTAAACGATAACCTTTGCCTGCATCTTGTTTAATGCAGGCAATATTTCAGCAGCACCAGAGCGCGGCGGATCCAGCAGAATTTTATCGTACTGTTGTTTAAGCCATGGCGCGGTCAAAACTTCATCGCTATATAAATCCGCATAAATAAATTCGGCATTACTAATGTTATTAAGCAGGGCATTGTCCCTCGCTTTTTTAACCATGGCCAGGGAACCTTCAACAGCGGTTACCTGTTTACATTTTCGGGCCAAAGCAAGAGAAAAATTCCCCAGTCCACTGAACAGGTCCAGCACCACATCCGTTTTATTTAAATCCAGATAATCAATCGCACTGGAAACCATGTCTTTATTTATTATGGGATTTACCTGGGTAAAGTCAGATGGCTGAAATTCAATTTTCAACTCTCCTTCGGACTCATCAAAAGCAGGCAACAGGTAATATAAAGGTCCAACTTTTTGCGGATACAACAACTCCAGGTCATCCGGTTTACCTGCCTGCAAATAACAGCTCAAAGAATGTAACTGACAAAAATCAGATAAAACCTGCCTGTCCGAAGCAGATAAATCTTTCAGATGACGAAATACCAGCACCGTCTGATTGTCACCAACCGCAACTTCAATTTGAGGTATAGTGCGTTTTTCTTCGAGTTGATTGATGCACTCAGCAAGCTCATTAATAATCTCCCCCACTGAGGGATGCAGTACTTCACAGCGTGCAGTTTCAGTTATAAAGGAAGAATTGCGCTCACGAAAACCCACCAGAACTTTTTCTTTTTTATGCACATAACGCACACCAAGCCGGGCTTTATGACGATAACCATATTCAGGCCCCAACAGCGGTGGTAAAACTTCCTCAGGTGTTACACCATGGTGTTTTAACTGATCAAGCAACATAGTCTGTTTAAGATCGATCTGCGCCGCTGAAGACATGTGCTGCAAACTGCAACCACCGCACAGCTCAAAAGCACTGCATTTGGGCACAACCCGTGAATCGGATTTTTGTAATACTTCTACCGTACGACCTTCAGCGATATTTTTATTTAATCGGGTATATTTAAATAATACACGTTCGCCCGGTAAGGCCTGATCTATAAACACCGTACGATTTTCAACATGAGCAATGCCTCTACCCTCGCTGGACATGGCCGTAATATCAACTTCAACACTTTCTTCCGGCAAACGTGATTTACGCCGCCGTCTTCTTTTACTAGGCATATTTAATTTTAAACACTGTAATTTTTTTAAACGAAAAAATAATTATCCACAGATGGACGCAGATGAACACAGATGAACACAGATAAAAAAACATAAAAACTATAAATGGTTTTTCATGCGTAAGCATGAAAACCAAAAAAATCTGTGTTCATCTGCGTTCATCTGTGGATAAAATATTTTTTGACTCTAGTTTATGTTTAACCAGGAAAAACACCGGTAGACAGATAACGATCACCGCGATCACAGACAATCGAAACGATAACAGCATTTTCAACCTGCTGACTTAGCTTTAATGCTGCCGCACACGCACCACCCGATGATACCCCGCAGAACAAACCTTCTTTTGCTGCCAGCATGCGCGTTGTTTCTTCGGCTTCCTGCTGACTTACATCCAGCGTGAGATCAACCCTTGCTGCATCAAAAATGCCGGGCAGATATTCCTTCGGCCAGCGGCGAATACCCGGTATTCGTGAACCTTCTTCCGGTTGTACACCTACAATTTGAATTGCCGGATTTTGTTCTTTCAAATAACGTGACACACCCATAATGGTGCCCGTGGTCCCCATGGCGCTGACAAAATGCGTGACTTGACCGTCTGTCTGCTGCCATATTTCCGGACCGGTGCCAATGTAATGCGCCTGCGGATTATCCGGGTTATTAAACTGATCGAGCACCGTACCTTTACCCTCGTCCTGCATTTGCAATGCCAGATCACGCGCCCCTTCCATGCTCTGCTTCCTGGGTGACTGAAATCAGTTCTGCGCCATAGGCTTTCATTGCCGCACGACGCTCTTCACTCATGTTATCCGGCATGATCAAGATCATACGATAACCCATCACCGCCGCTGCCATCGCCAGGGCGATGCCGGTATTACCGCTGGTGGCTTCGATAAGCGTATCACCCGGTTTAATATCACCACGCTTTTGCGCCTGGGTAATCATATTCAGGGCGGGACGATCTTTTACTGAACCCGCCGGGTTATTACCTTCAAGTTTAAGCAATATTGTATTGCTACTGTTAGCAGCAAGCCTCTGTAACCGGACCAGCGGTGTATTTCCAATGGTGTCCGCCAGAGTTAAAAATGTTGTTTTATTCATGTGCTTCATTCGTTAAAGTAGAGGTGATATATTACATTAAAACCTGTTCATCGCTTCATTGTGAATATAAAAATGAATATAAACATAATAAAATCAACAACTGCGGCTGATGGCAGATTATACGCTCACTTGCTTGGAGCCCTTTTATTAATTAACTCTTTTTCGCTTTTTGCAAACGATGACGAACTCTTTTTTGAAATGCCTGTAGTGCTGTCAGCGAACCGACTGGAACAGTCAGTTGCTAATGCAGCAGTAAGCATATCGATTATTGACCGTGAAACCATCATAGCATCAGGCGCCAGGACCATTCCCGAAGTATTACGATTAGTGCCGGGTATGCAGGTGGGTTATAGCGGCAACGAGTTCGGCGATGAACCTCAATATGTCGTCACCTACCATGGCCACAGCGACCAGTATTCCAGGCAGATGCAGGTGCTTATTGATGGTCGCTCTATCTACGAACCATTTTGTGGCGGAATAATCTGGAAATCGATCCCGGTCAATATCAACGATATAGAACGCATCGAAGTCTCTCGTGGACCCAACATGGCCACCTACGGTTCAAACAGCTTTCTGGCAGCGATCAATATAATTACCCGAACGGCCGCTGAAGACCAGGGTTCATTTATACAGACGAACGTCGGCAACAATGACATCGCTGACCTGACATACCGCTATGGCGGTAACAACGGTAATCTGGATTATCGAATCACCATCGCCACCCTGAACGATTCCGGCCTGGATAGCGCAAATGAATTTGACTACCCTGACGACACACAAAGCAACAACATTGACTACCGCCTTGATTACCAGTTAGATAATAATAACACTTATCTTATCAGGGTGGATATGGCATAAATCATCAGCAAACTGACCGCAACTATTCCGGCGAATTTCCACTCGCACGAACTGTTGAAAACACACATTTGTTCCAGTTTCTAAAGTGGGAGGATGTTATTAATCAGGAAAACACACTGCTAATACAGTATTATTATAATCTGTCAGACAAAAAAGATTTCACATCCTCTGACCCATTAATAATTCCCAACCCATTTCCTCCTCCTCCTCGGACATTTGATGAATTTCGTCTGGAGCTTAATGGTGATATAAAATCTGAACGCCACAATCTTGAGCTCACTCATTTTATAACCCCTAATGCAAATATTAAATTCATATGGGGATTAAGCGCACAAACAGATATAGTAAAAGCACCTCTCTACCTTGGCACAAATGATCAGGTGACACATAAACAATTTCGTGGTTTCGCCAATATAGAATGGCGCATTAACCAGAACAATATTGTCAATGCTGGAGCGCTGATAGAAAAAAATGATTTCACTGAAACCGAACTGTCACCCCGCCTGTCATTAACCCATATCTTTAACAAGCAGCATAGCGCTCGAATCGGTATCAGTAAGGCAATACGAAGCCCTTTTATCTATGAAGCAAAGGCTAATTTAACTTTATCACAGGATTTGAAAATCGGCGGCGCCCCTACCGGTCTAACTCTTCTTGATCAAAGGCTCCTTGGAAATTCAAACCTGGAAAATCAGGAAATAGTCAGTCGGGAAATTGTCTATTTTGGTAATTTCCTGAATTCATCACTTTTATTTAACGCCAGGCTTTTTCATGATGACATCCATCATTTTATAGATACAATGAGAGAAGATGTCGATCCTGCATCAGGTGATAATGTACCTGATGACCCGAATAATATTGGCATACCCAATGCTAAAAATATGTCCGAAATATTCCAGAACCCCGTTGACAGTATAACAAGCGGAATAGAACTGGAACTGGACTATCACATTGACCCCACACTAAGACTCATAGCAAGCGGTGCCTTTATAAAAATAAAACGAGGTGAAGATAATCCTTATATCTCGGTATCAGCTCCAGAACACAGTTTTTCGTTTATAGTCAGCAAGCGATTTAATGAAAAACACAATGGCAGCCTGGCTTATTATTATATCGATGAGTTCAAATGGACAGACTCACGTGGCGGTACACTTGAACAGCGCTTGATTGATGTACGGTTATCCAGAAACATTAAAGTTAATCTGGCAAATGGAAGCCTGTCTATTGTACTTAAAAACCTGCTGGGTGATTATAGTGACTACCAGGAAAACCCAAGCAGCAATACTGCACCGAAGGTAGTTAATAGCCCAATGGCGTATATGGATTTAAGGTTGCATTTTTAATTATTATATTATTAAGATGAAGAAGACTGAACAAGGAGTTCTGCGACAAAACAGGCTGGCACGCCTGTTCATACATCTACTGCTGCTATTAAATTTCTTTTTAACGCACCCTGCTGCTGCAGAAATATCAGCAGCAGACACACTACTTCATGATATCAATACCAAAAAATACCATGCATATATTATTTATGCTGCAGAAAACACACTGCATTCAAGAATTGCCAGGAAGCTATCTGAAAATTTAAACCTTAAACGTCCTGACATCATTATCTCAAAAGCAACACCAGAAGAAATAATAAGAACGGTAAACAATAATAGCGACATTATTATTGGCATCGGGGATCCGGGCATAAAACGTGCAAATAAATACGACCTAAAAACAAAAAAGCTATTCATCTCTACTGATCCTAATAAATTCAGCCTAAATACAAACAATAATAAAAATGATGCAATTTTATATATGACCCAGTCATATTGCCGACAGATACAATTTATAAAGCTACTCAACCCACGATGGAGAACCATTAGTATCT
>CAVYHW010000053.1:0-6466 GCA_963768215.1 uncultured Gammaproteobacteria bacterium | reverse complement strand
GGCTTCCCGCCCCGGCATTGCAATCGGTGTAGGCGGCAGCCCATTACGTGTATAAGTATTATACGGTGTATCTTTCTTCAAATCGCTAAAGCGAATATTACCGTCATAGTTCTTAATGCCATATATAACGGTGGGATCAGTTTGCAAGCGCATTTTTTTTCGCAAACGATTAACGAATAAACCCGCAATTAAAGGCCGTTCTTCGGCAACGGCAGTTTCTTTTTCTACAATGGACGCCAGAATAAGGGCTTCGTAGGGAGATTTAAAGGGCAGATCATCTTCACGTTTAGGCCATTCTTCTTCAAGTATCTTCTGCATCGAATCATAGGCACGATTTAGCAGCTCAATATCCGTGACACCACGCGAGATATGGTAGGTGTCCGGGTAAAAGCGGCCTTCCGGGTGCTCTCCATCATGTCCCAGTCTCTCCATGATTTCTTCATCGGAAAGATTTGCCAGTTTTTTTGTGATTACTGAATTTTGCTGAATTATTTCCAGTATCTGACGGAAGGTGTGTCCTTCAATCAGGGTAATATTATATTTCACTACATTACCTGCAATCATATTATCGAGCAGGCCTGCAAGTGTTATACCGGGTGTAAGTAAATATTCCCCTGCCTGTAACCGGGTTTCCTGTCGATTTAGTTTGCCCCAGATAAGAAAATAACTTTTTTCTTTTAGATGTCCTTTTTCAATCAATTGGTTTGCCAGCGTCCGAATCGATGACCCTCGAGAAAAAACAATGGCTTCATCTTCAGTTATTGCTATTTCAGCATGCATCTCAGAATATATTTTTACTGAAAAATACAAAACTATGGCCAGTAGTATGCTGGCAATGGAAAATATTAGCGGCAGTCCTTTACTAAATAACCTGAACATAATCGTCCTTTGTTTTTAAAAGGTTTTCAAAAACCAAAATTGTGACCTCTGTCGCTTTGTATTCGTTATCAATGAATTTATCGATTGATTTCATGCCGATCAAGCTATTTGTAATAAATAGCCCATCCATCTGAGCCAGTTCATTGATACTCATATTAGTTATTGATACTTCAATATCAATATTATTTGCTATATTGATTATCTCATCACGCATTATGCCTTTAATACCGGACTGAGTTAAATCAGGCGTTAATAACTGTTTATCTTTAACTGCAAACACATTACTCATTGTGCCTTCGATAACGTGATGATTAGCGTTTAGCATCAGACCATCAACAATCTTATTATCTTTGACGTCCCATTCATTTCTTGCCAGTACATTTTCCAGCCGATTGAGATGCTTCATGCCGGCAAGGCTTTCATTGATAGAAACCTGTTGTTCACACAAATACAGATCACCCTTCAATAAACGTGCTGAAAGTAATGATGAATATTCCGGCTCCATAGATGACAACAATACAATCCGATTAGCATTTATTGCTTTTGGTATTTGATAACCACGTTCACCGCTGCCACGTGTGACAATAATTTTTACAACACAGCCGTTATTGGCCAGATTTTCATTGGCTGCCAGCAAGGCCTTTATATCAGCAAGTAACAACTGCTCATCAGGACAGTCTATTTTTAGTTTTTCAGAAGACAGTTGAAGACGCTGATAATGCTGTTTCCAGTAATATAATTTCCTGTTTCTGCACAGTATGGTTTCAAATAAACCATCACCATAATGAATAGCACGGTCATTGATATATAGATATTCAGCGGCAACACCATTAATCATGTAGTAATTAATCACGCTGTTTCTCTGGGTCTTGTTCATAAGCTGAAAATCTTCAGTAACCCTTTTGCTTTGGCCCGTGTTTCTTCAAGTTCTTTTTGTGCAATTGAATCACTTACGATACCGCCGCCAGCTCTGAACGTTATCCTGTTGTTATTATCTGTCTTATAACGCACCATAGTACGTATCAATATATTAAAGTCCATGCTGCCATCGTTATTGATATACCCCAGAGAGCCGGTATAGGCTCCCCTTGCCTGCTGCTCCATTTCAGCCAGTATTTCCATGCATCGTACCTTTGGACAGCCAGTGATGGTGCCTCCCGGGAAAACCGCACGTAATACGTCAACAGGGGATTTATTACTTTCAAGCTCACCGCGTATATTCGATACGATGTGGTGCACATGCTGCCAGCTTTCCAGCACCATTAACTCATTAACTTCTATGCTACCCGGTCGGCATACACGCCCCAGATCATTTCTTTCCAGGTCTATAAGCATAATATGCTCTGCCTGCTCTTTAGGATGCTCCAGCAATTCTTTAGCAAGTGTTTCATCACTCTGCTGATTATTGTCTCTTGGCCTGGTGCCTGCTATCGGCCTTGTTTCGACTATACCATTTTTCACAGAAACCAGACGTTCCGGTGATGAACTGATAATGGTGATATTTTCAAGGCAGGCCATGGCCGCAAAAGATGAAGGATTATGCTTTGACAAAGCGTTAAATAAAACACAATCATCCACCTCATGTTTTAAGGTTGCCTGCCATAACCTGGATAAATTGGCCTGAAAAATATCACCATCAACAATGTACTGTTTGATTTTATTAACCTGATCTAAATAAGGTTCTGCTTCATCTTCAACTAATGATTCCAGTTCTATTGTATCCCCGCCTGCTGCCGTTATATTATTTGATGAGATCGACCCGGCCTCAGTCTGGCTGCAAATGTTCAAGTAATCATGCTCCATTTCATAAAGCAAATTACTGTAGTTATCTTCTGCTACGGCAAAAAGCCGGTTATTTTTTTTATCATAAATAATAGCAGCAGGACATCGTGCGGCAACGGCCAGTGGTTGTTCATCTGCTAATGCTGGCATGTTTAAACATGGTTCGATTTCCTCAGCCATTTCATAAGACAGATAAACGAACCAGCCACCGTAAAAAGGTAAAGCACATTCATTAGCCGATACTTCATCCGATCCGTTTTTTTTATTTTTTTGATACAGATCTTCAAGCGTGTCAAAAAAACCCGAAGAAAGTTTTAACTCTTTATTTGTACAGTTCAGGGTTTTATCGGCGTTAAGGGTAAGCAGATATTGTGGGCAGGCAATTAAAATATCATATTGCGTATTATTCTGTCTTGCAGCAGAACTTAGCAGCAGAAAGGGGTATCGCTGAGGATTATATTGATTAAATAAGCTTAAGTCCGGAACAACAGCGTCTGGACCATGATGATTTTTCGTGGCCAGATTTTGCGTTGCCAGATTCTTTGTTAGGAGCCGAGTTTGAAATGACACGTTAAGCCTCGACTAGCGATATCCTGTAGCTAATACAGCCGCTGCTAATCCAGTCTTTTGAAAATCAGGGTGCCATTGGTGCCGCCAAAACCAAAAGAATTGGACAGGGCATAATCAATTTTCATTTCACGAGCTGAGTTAGGTACATAATCCAGATCACAGCCCTCACCCGGATTATCTAAATTGATAGTAGGCGGTGCGACCTGGTCTTTAATCGACATTACAGCAAATACAGCTTCAATGCCGCCAGCGGCGCCTAATAAATGGCCTGTCATGGATTTTGTTGAGCTAACAACAACGTTTTTAGCGTGATCAGCCAAAGCATTTTTAACTGCATTCGTCTCTGCAACATCACCTGCTGGTGTAGAAGTGCCATGTGCATTGACATAATCAATATCTTCGGCATTAATACCTGCATCATTTAATGCCAGTTTCATGCATTTGCCTGCACCACTACCGTCCTGTACAGGCATGGTCATATGGTAAGCGTCACTGTTATATCCAAAGCCGGCAACTTCAGCATAGATAGTTGCGCCACGTGCTTTGGCATGTTCGTATTCTTCCAGAACCATAACACCCGCACCATCACCCAGTACAAAACCATCACGGTCCCTGTCCCAGGGACGACTTGCAGCGGCGGGATCATCATTTCGTGTAGATAATGCTCTTGCTGCAGCAAAACCACCAATGCCTAAAGGTGAAGAGGCCATTTCTGCGCCACCGGCAACCATTACATCGGCATCGCCATAAGCGATAATCCTGGCTGATTCTCCAATACTGTGGGTGCCGGATGAACATGCAGTTACAATTGCAATATTCGGACCTTTGGCGCCATAGCGAATCGAAAAATTACCGGACACCATATTAATGATTGAACCGGGAACAAAAAAGGGTGAAATTTTCCGTGGCCCGCCAGATCTTAACTTTTCGTCATTTGCTTCAATCATTGGCAAGCCGCCAATACCTGAACTTATCGCAACACCCACTCTGTCCGCATTCTCTTCAGTAATTTCAAGACCTGAATCTTTTAGCGCTTCATCTGCAGCAACAAGACCATAATGGATAAAGGTGTCCATTTTTTTAAGGTCTTTAGCGGGAATAACTGAAGTTGCATCAAAGCCTTTTACGGTTGCTGCAATCTTTACCGGAAACTCGGAAGTATCAAAGCTATCAATCATAACAACACCGCTTTTACCTGCAACGATATTGTCCCACGTTTCTTTTAAATTAAGACCTACTGGTGATACGATACCAAGACCAGTTATGACAACGCGACGATGTGACATGTAGCCTCTTTGATTAATAAATGAAATCACGGAAACTATTCACATAGGATCCGTGATTTTTAACACTTTCTAATGGCACAATACGAATGTATCGTTGCCGTTAGGAGCCAGCCGTTATGAACCAGCCGCTATAAACTATCAGCTAGAGTGTTCGTTGACGTAATCGATTGCCTGTTGAATCGTGGTAATATTTTCAGCCTCTTCATCAGGTATTTCACACTCGAACTCTTCTTCCAGAGCCATAACCAGCTCTACCGTGTCAAGTGAATCGGCGCCTAAGTCATCGACAAATGATGCTTCATTTGTTGCCTGTTCTTCGGTTGCACCTAATTGTTCTATGACAATTTTACGAACGCGTTCTTCAGCTGTGCTCATCTATTTTTCCTCTAGTTTTAACCCCAATGTTAATCATTTGTGGCCATATAAAAATCAGTTATTAATATAGGTATTTTGTAGGTATTTTGAGTTGCGCGGTATTTTAGTGAATTCGAGCGGTAGTTACCAGTTAAATCCTGTAATTATCACCTTCATTAACAAATACAAATATTTTAATTAAATTCAGCAGGTTAAATAACAATATTAAAGCAGTTAGTTACGTATAGAAAGGTTAATATTAAAAATAGTTAACCATTTTCAGCCATGGCGCGTCTATGGCATGTACATTCCGCCATTAACATTAATGGTTTCACCCGTTATATACGCTGCTGCCGGGCTAGCCAGAAAAGCAACAGCGGCCGCTATATCGCCAGGTTCGCCCAGACGATTTAATGGAATCTGAGTTATCAATGCCTGCCTTTGTTCTTCCGGTAATTCCCTGGTCATATCGGTATCAATAAAACCTGGCGCAACACAGTTTACGGTAATATTTCTGGAACCAATTTCACGCGCCAGTGATTTAGTGAAGCCTAACATGCCTGCTTTTGTTGCTGAGTAATTGGTCTGACCAGGATTGCCCGTCAGACCGACAACGGAAGAAATATTAATGATTCGGCCTTTACGCTTTTTCATCATGCTTCGAACAACTGCTTTAGATAAACGATATATTGATGTCAGATTGGTATCGATAATGTCATTCCATTGATCATCTTTCATCATCATTAATAAATTATCTTTTGTAATACCGGCATTATTAACCAGGATAGAAACAGGGCCATATTCATCTGTAATAGCTTTTATTACAGTGGCAATAGAATCAGCATCAGTGACATTCAGGCACATGCCTTTACCGCCAAGTGTTGATAAATAGCCAGAAATATTTTCTGCTCCAGCATCAGATGTTGCTGTACCGATTACAGTTGCACCTGAGGCAGACAGTTGTTCCGCAATAGCCTTACCAATACCACGACTTGCACCGGTTACCAGGGCAACTTCACCTTCTAATTCTTTATTCATTATTCTTACAACCTTATTAAAACTCTTTTATTGTTCTACTTTACTGCCAGACTGATCATCGCGGAATAACAACCGCTCCTACAAATTATTCTAACGACATTGCATCCAGAAATTTCTCCATTGATGCCATCGAATCAAGCGAGAAACTTTTTACATCATTGTTAATACGACGCGTAAGGCCGCCTAATACTCTACCCGGACCACACTCAATCACCGCATCTGCACCATCTGTAATAATCTGGATGGTTTGTGTCCAGCGTACCGGGTTATACAATTGCCTGACAAGTACATCGCGTATTTCATCAGGTTTTTCATGTGATCTGGCATCGACATTATGTATAACCTGAATTTTCGGCGCATTGATTTTGATGTCTTTAAGATAATCGGCAAGTTTATCCGCTGCCGGCTTCATCAATGAGCTATGTGAAGGCACACTTACCGGCAACGGCAACGCACGTTTTGCGCCTTCCTCTTTCAACAGTTCCATTGCTTTTATAACCGCATCTGTGGCCCCGGCAATGACCACCTGTCCCGGTGAATTAAAATTGACTGCTTCA
>CAVYHW010000052.1:0-42442 GCA_963768215.1 uncultured Gammaproteobacteria bacterium | reverse complement strand
ATCGTGTGTTAAACGAAGATGGGCTGCGCTACGAAGATGAATTCGTTAAACATAAAATACTGGACGCCATTGGCGATTTATATTTATTGGGCCACAGTTCTATCGGCGCTTTTTCTGGTTATCGTTCCGGTCACGCACTTAATAATAAATTATTAAAAGCGTTGTGTGCAGATGAGACTGCATGGGAGGAGGTGACATTTGAAGATGAAAAAGCTTTGTCGCCAATTTCATATACACAACCGTTGCAAACTTTTTAGCGGCTGGACTAAATTTAATTTCCTGGATTTTCTGTTTCTGGTTGTTCGCTATTGAGCTGACTGCCTGTATATGTATCAGCATCGGTATTGCCTAGACCTGATTACCGTGGCGGGCAATTTTTTGTAAAGCGATTTTTAGTTTGGGATCATCAATACTATTGGCTGACTGCGATAAAAGCTCAGCGGTTTTTTTACTTATTTGTGGTGTGTTTCGCTTTTTGTTTGATAACTGTTGTTGACCATTCGCATTTGCTGCGTGATATCGTGTGCTGATTTGAATATGGTGGATCATCTGCTTTTTACTGGAGTCGCTGTCAGAAGCGCTGGTGTCGAACTTTGAGCTGTTCTCACGTATATATTGTAATATCTGTGGGCTGAGCTGGCGTAGTCTGGTTGTCCATACCGGGGAATCTGTAATTAGCATTAATATTTGCTGGCGAATATTGGCAACTTCAACATGGTTACGACATTCGATGGGTAAAATATTATACAATAACTGCGTATATTGAGTCAGTTTTCTGGCCTGAATCACATATTTGGGGTCAATTTGTTCGTTAACGCGCTTCATTGTGGTAAAAAAACCGACAGATTGTCTATAATGTGTATGTCCGCTATTATATAAGGTCTATAACGTGATAGAAATTATCCAATTATGAATATTATTTTTTTAGGCAAATTTAGAGGTAAACCTGTTCGCTATCAGTTCGATAGCTCACGTTCATTTATTACCTTCAACCTTATTATAAGCCTTTTTGCGGCTTTATTGCTTGGCGCTGGTTATTGGTATGGTAATGCAAATGCGAATGTAAGCCAGTTGGCGGAACTTGGAGACGACATTTCCAAACAAAAAATGCTAATTAATGAAGCGCGTCAATCAGCTGAGTCTGAGCTTGATGCTCTGGCAGCACGTTTAGGCAAAATGCAGGCAAATGTTGTTCGTCTTAATGCCCTGGGGCAGCGCCTGGTTAAGGTGGCCAAGCTGGACAAAAATGAGTTTGATTTTAAAAATTCCCCTGCTTATGGGGGCCCCTCTGAAAATGAGGGTGTTACCAGTATTGACTTTGCCAATGTCATGGCAGAGCTGAATAAACAACTATCAAGTCGTAAAGAGCAACTGGATGTGCTGGAAAATGTCCTTATGAACCGCCAGTTAAGAAGTGAATCAAAACCTCGTGGTCGCCCGATTGTTAAAGGCTGGACATCATCATATTATGGTAAACGTACGGACCCATTCAGTGGCAAGCTTGCAATGCATAAAGGCATGGATTTTGCTGGTAAAGAAGGCAGTAAAATTATAGCGGTAGCCAGTGGTGTTGTTACCTGGGCGGGTGATCGTTATGGTTATGGTGAGTTAGTCGAAATTAATCACGGAAATGGTTACACCACACGGTATGGACATAATGCAGAGTTACTGGTTGAAGTGGGTGATAGCGTAGAAAAGGGACAGGCTATTTCGTTAATGGGCTCTACTGGTCGTTCAACCGGTCCGCATGTACATTTTGAAGTGTTAAAAAATGACAGGCAGGTCGACCCTTCTAAATTTGTTGCTTCAAATTAGTTTCGTTGAAAATAAGTTTTATTAGTACCCGGCTCTGATCACAGTATTCCTCTCAATTTTATATGACCTGCGATTGCTTCTCAGGCATAATACATCGTATTTTTTATTAGTATGAAGGTGGCTTAAATAAGCGGTTTTCAAGTCATCCTTTAGTTACAGGTTATAAGTTAAAAATGATTTTTAATGCAGTTAAAAAAGTGTTTGGTAGCCGAAATGACCGGCTGGTTAAAAAACACTATAAAACAGTTGCCCAGATAAACACACTCGAAGCTGAGTTTGAAGCGCTAAATGATGAACAGTTAGCCGCCAAAACACAGGAGTTTCGTGATCGTCTGCAAGGCGACGGTGACAAGCCGGGTGAAACGCTGGAGCAGTTGTTACCTGAAGCGTTCGCCACAGTGAGAGAAGCTGGCCGTCGAGTATTTAATATGCGTCATTTTGACGTTCAGCTGATCGGTGGCATGGTTTTACACAGTGGAAAAATTGCCGAGATGAAAACCGGTGAAGGTAAAACGCTGGTAGCAACCCTGGCGGCTTATCTTAATGCCCTGCCTGAAAAAGGCGTGCATGTCGTTACTGTGAATGATTACCTCGCTGCTCGTGATGCAGAGTGGATGGGGAAACTTTATAATTTTCTCGGCATGTCGACTGGTGTCAGCATCACAGGTATGGACCCAGTTGCTAAAAAACAGGCCTACGCGGCGGACATAACCTATGGCACCAATAACGAATTTGGTTTTGACTACCTGCGCGATAACATGGCATTTACTGCCGAAGAAAAAGTCCAGCGTGAACCTTATTTCGCCATCGTCGATGAAGTGGACTCCATTCTCATTGATGAAGCGAGAACACCATTAATTATTTCAGGCGCTGTTGGTGAAAGCAGTGATTTGCATCTCAAGTTCAAAGATATCGTTAAAAAACTCGAGCAGGGCCGCCTGACCACAAAGGAAGAGCCGGAAGAAGGCGATTTCTCGGTTGATGAGAAAAATAAGAGTGTTCATATAACAGAGCAGGGTCATCAGCGTATAGAAGAAATTCTTGTTGAAGAAGGTATTCTCGATGAAAGTGCTTCCCTGTACAGCGCAACCAACATTAACCTGGTGCATTATCTGAACGCGGCATTACGTGCCTCGGTACTGTTTGAAAAAGACGTACATTATATTGTGCGTGACAATCAGGTCATTATTGTTGACGAATTCACCGGTCGCACCATGGAAGGGCGCCGCTGGTCAGAAGGCCTGCATCAGGCGGTTGAAGCCAAAGAAGGCGTGTCGATTCAAAATGAAAACCAGACCCTGGCGTCAATTACCTTTCAGAATTATTTCAGGTTATATAACAAGCTGTCTGGGATGACAGGTACTGCCGATACCGAGGCGGAAGAGTTATTACAGATTTATAATCTTGAAGTCGCACTAATTCCTACCAACCAACCGATGGTGCGTGTTGATAATACTGACCTGGTATTTTTAACACCTGCGGAAAAGTTTAATGCCATTATTGAAGATATAAAGGACTGTGTAAAAAGAAAACAGCCGGTGCTTGTGGGTACTGCATCAATTGAAGTTTCAGAACATCTTTCAAAACTTCTGACAAAAGACAAAGTCGAACACAGTGTCTTAAACGCCAAGCAGCATGAAAACGAAGCCCATATCATTGAGCATGCCGGGAGTCCTGGTGCAGTAACTATTGCAACAAATATGGCGGGTCGTGGTACAGACATTGTGCTTGGTGGAAATCTTGAAGCTGAGCTGGCGCAAAATAAAGAAGCAGGTGAAGAAAAGCTTAAGAAAATAAGGCAGGAATGGGAGAAACGTCATCAGCTGGTATTAGAAGCCGGTGGCCTGCATGTCATCGGTAGTGAGCGTCACGAGTCCCGTCGTATAGATAACCAGCTTCGTGGCCGTTCCGGCCGTCAGGGTGATGCGGGCTCCAGCCGTTTTTATCTGTCATTGCAGGATGACTTAATGCGTATCTTTGCGTCAGATAAAGTCGGGTCATTAATGAAAAAACTTGGCATGGCAGAAGGTGAGGCGATTGAGCATCCCTGGGTTAACCGCGCCATTGAAAATGCACAGCGCAAGGTGGAAGGACATAACTACGATATTCGTAAGCAGTTACTTGAATATGACGACGTAGCGAATGATCAGCGTAAGGTTGTTTACGCGCAAAGAAATGAGATGATGGCTGAAACGGACCTGTCAGAAACCATCAAGGTCATCCGTGAAGAGGTTATCAACAATATTATTACCGCCCACATTCCGCCTGGAAGTCTTGATGAGCAGTGGGACATCGAAGGACTGGGAAAAGCGCTTGATGAAGAGTTTGGTCAGAGCGTACCCGTTGCCGACTGGCTTGAGCAGGACCATATGCTGGATGAAGCGGGTTTGCGCAAAAAAATCCAGTCTGTGATTGTCGTAGAATTTGAAGCCAAGGAACAAATGGTTGGGTCCGAAGGCATGCGTAATTATGAAAAACACGTAATGCTCAATGTGCTGGATAAATTATGGAAAGATCATCTGGCGGCAATGGATTATTTAAGGCAAAGTATCGGCTTGCGCGGGTATGCCCAGAAAAATCCCAAGCAGGAATATAAACGTGAAGCATTTGAAATGTTTTCCGAAATGCTTGAGCGTATGAAATACGAAGTGGTGACCATTCTTTCAAAGGTCAAGATACAGTCAAATGAGCAGGTTGAACAACTTGATGCCAATGAAAACCCGCAAGTTGAGAATGTAAACTACCAGCATGCCGACGCAGAAGGAATGGCCCGGTCGCAATCAGAAAATAATTCAAATGATGCAACTGGCCAGGCCACACAGCAGCCTTATCATCGTGACCATAAGAAAATAGGGCGTAATGAACCCTGTTATTGTGGCTCTGGTAAAAAATATAAACAGTGTCATGGTAAGTTAGCCTGACCCGAATATTGATCTGGATTTTTCATGGCCGTCGGATTAAATGAACCTGAAAAAATCCTGCCTGTCGCAGGCATAAAGCTTGCAGCGGTTACTGCAGGCATTAAAAAAAATGGCCGTGATGATCTGGTTGTTTTTACATTTGATGAAATGGCGACATGTACAGCAGTCTTCACCCAAAACGCCTTTTGCGCCGCACCGGTAACGCTGGCTAAAAAAAATTTATCTTCAGGGGATTCACCTCAGACTCGTCCCCGGGCCCTGCTTATCAATTCAGGTAATGCCAATGCGGGTACCGGCGAAACCGGTATGCAAAATGCTATGCAAAGCTGTCAGTGGCTGGCTGAAGAATTAAACTGTTCAGCACAGCAAATTCTGCCTTTTTCCACGGGTGTTATCGGTCAGCAGTTACCTATGCCAGCGATGCGGTCTGGTATAAAACGGATAGTTACAGAGCTTACTGAAGATAACTGGCTATCTGCTGCGAAAGGGATAATGACGACGGACACGGTGACCAAAGCGGTAACAAATACTTTTGGAATTGATGGCCAGACCATTGTTATAAGCGGTATTGCAAAAGGCTCCGGAATGATCTGCCCTGATATGGCGACCATGTTGTCTTTTATTGCAACCGATGCAAATATTGAAAGTAATTTTTTGCAGCAGTGTTTATCTGATGCTGTAGAAAATAGTTTTAATGCGATTACCGTTGATGGTGACACTTCAACAAACGATGCATGTGTATTAATAGCTACGGCAAAAGCAGGGAATGAACAGCTCAATAAAAACTCAGCTGAAGCAAAAGTATTCACTGATGAATTAAACAAAGTTTGTCAGCAACTTGCACAGGCCATTGTTCGTGATGGTGAGGGCGCAACAAAATTTGTTACGGTTGAAGTCAGGCAGGCCCGATCAAAGCATGAGGCAAAAAATGTTGCATACACTATTGCGCATTCACCATTGGTGAAAACAGCTTTATTTGCCAGTGACCCGAACTGGGGAAGGATACTGGCCGCCGTTGGACGAGCCGGCATAGAACAACTGGAAATTAGCGGTGTTAATATTTTTCTTGATGATGTATGTATTGTTCGAAGTGGTGGTGTAGATGTTAATTACAGTGAAGAACTGGGACAGCTGGTTATGAATAAGCAGGAAATTACCATCAGGGTTGAACTGGGCAGAGGCAGTGATTCAGCAATTATATGGACCTCAGATTTATCGCATGAATACGTACGGATCAATGCCGAATATCGTACATGATTTGTAGTTGTCGTTTTTTAATAAAATAACAATTTTTATCCGCAAATGAACGCAAATACACGCAAATATTAGAAACAATAAGTTTTTTTATAAAAAAATCATTGCTGTCCCGTTAACTGTTAGAGGCATGGACTGGAAGCCGTTGCCTGAGACACGCTGTCCAGAAAGATAAAAAACATGGCATACATGTCGCTCGGATGCCGCGTCCATGCGGCATACGGTCTCAGGCAACGGCTTCCAGCCCATGTCTCGGATAGTACAAATATAAACTCTTGCTGAGAGAGTAATGGTTTGTAGACCTCTCAGAAAAGTTAACGGGACAGCAATGAAAAAAAAATATAAATTTTTATTTGCGTTTTTCGCGTTCATTTGCGGATATAAAAAATAAAAAAGCTTTTCTCTGCGACGAATCAAATTTTTAAATAGATAACTTTATGTCTAATATTATTCATGTTGCTGTTGCGGTCCTTGTTAATGAAAACAATGAGGTTTGTATTAGCCTGCGCCACAGAGATTCTCACCAGGGTGGTTTGTGGGAATTTCCCGGTGGGAAAATAGAAAAGGATGAAACGCTTGAGAAAACACTGGTCCGTGAAATAAAGGAAGAGCTGGATCTGACCATTAAACAGCATCGTCCTTTAATTACCATCACTCATGATTATAAGGACAAGGTCGTGTGTTTGCATGTACAAAAAATATTGCAGTACCAGGGGCTGGCCAAGGGACTTGAAGGGCAGCAGCTCAAGTGGGTGAATGTTTCACAGCTGTCCGATTATGAATTTCCTGCTGCAAATCTGGCTATTATCAAAGCATTACAGTTACCCGAAAAATATTTAATTACGGGTAAATTTATTGATAATGATGATTTTATTAATAAATTAAAAAGCGCGCTTGATAATGGCATTAAATTAGTACAACTGCGTTTAAAAAATAACAACAGGCAAGATCTAAATCAACTACAGTTTCTGGTTGAACAGGCAGCTGTATTATGTAAACAGTCTGGCGCAAAATTGATGATTAATTTATCTAACGATTGTCTGCCTCAGATTGATTTGTCACAAATAGAGTTTGCTGGTTTTCATGCGGACAGTAATACATTAAAGACGTTGACTCGTGCGCCAGAAGCAGAATGGTTTTCAGCTTCATGCCATAACATGGAAGAGCTGTTACATGCCGTTCAGTTAAATGCAGATTTTGCAGTGCTGTCTCCAGTACAAAAAACAGCTAGTCATCCTGAAATGCAGGCAATGGGCTGGCATCAGTTTTCCAGCATGATAGAAAATGTTTCCATTCCAGTGTATGCCTTAGGCGGTGTTTCTGAGAAGGACATAGAAACAGCCTGGTCATATGGTGCACAGGGAGTTGCTGCGATTAGTGCTTTATGGAAGTAATTAAACAGGAAAAAGCTGAGATATTTATTCCGCTAAAAATGTAAAACCAGTAAAATAATAGCTTAGTTATTTTTTGTCATTGCGAGGTACGAAGCAATCTAGTGATGATGTATGCGTGATTAAAAGATTGCTTCGTACCTCGCAATGACGTAGTCCTGTATTGATCTTTTTTTTTGTGGGTTAACGTTATTTAAATTGCACACATTTTTAATTTAAAACTAATATCTGTCTTACATTGTTCTGGCCGCAATGCCGGGTCATCATTCGACATAAAACGTATAGAAAAACGGTGTTTACCGGCACTGGTTTCCGGGTAACACAAAGCCTCATCAGGGATGGAGATTCTCAGTAGCTGTATCGCATGGTTGGTATCAAGTGATTTCTGAAAAAAACCATGTTGTGCTATTTCATCGGTATCTTCAGCGCTGTGTCTTAATACATCTAGAATTAACTGTACAGAATGCTCTAATGGAACAAATGGTAGAAACCATTTTTTGATATGTTCCTGTCGTATTTCCTTCGGCAATGTAAACCAGTGCTTGAGTGTAGGTAAATCAAAGTCACAGATACTGCCTGGCACAGAACTTTTTTGTGCTATGGCGGAGAGCAGTTCAACACTTTTTGTTTCGTGGCCAATTTGCCCGCTAATTGCCTGCATTTCTCTGATGTGCTTCTGTATGTTTACTAATACAGAAGTTAGTTGTGATTGATCGATTTGTGGACGTTTAGATAATCGTTCAAGACGTGAGTGTTGCCGTTCAAGCTCCTTGAGTACTTCTAACTTGACGTCACTGCGTGTGGTGTAAGTCAGTATTTGCAGTACCGAGTCAATGGCAACACGATTATTCCAGTCAGTACCATGCATCAGATGAAAAGAATATTCCTGAAAAAGTTTTTCCAGACGTAAAAAAGAACGTACCTTTTCGTTTAATGGTTGTTCGTAAACGTAATATTCTGTCACTGCTGGGTATCTTTGATTATTGTTCATTATTGCAAAATTAGATGTATCTTACCACTGCTGTCCTGTCAATATAACCATCACAGAGTGCTAGCTGTCGATAACTTTGTGTATTTTTTATGCAGATGCCGGATTTGAGATTCCAGCTGTTTGAAATCACCGTTATTTTCAATAATATCGTCTGCTTCACTGGTTCGCCTTTCATCCGTTACCTGGCTGTTAATGATTGAGCGAATTTCATCTACATCTCGATTGTCACGTTGTTTTACTCTTTCAATTCTGGTTTTTGCATCTGATATAACAACCAGAATTCGGTCAATAAGGTCACGAAATCCGGTTTCGAACAATAAGGGAATGACGACAATAATATACTGCGGTGGCGCAGTATCCGAGTTAAACGACTGTATTTTGCTGTTTACTTCAATTCGTATCCTGGGGTGCAGAATATTTTCTAACAGCTGCTTTTCTTCTTTTTGATGGAAGATGACCTGTGCAAGTTTTTTTCTGTCCAGTGTGCCGTTTGGCTTAAGTATCGTTTGTCCAAAAACGCTGATAATTTCATTTAATACTGATGTGTTATTATTAACAAGTTGACGTGCGATGACATCAGTATCAATGACTGGAACACCGAGATTTTCAAACAGGTTTGAGACAGCTGTTTTGCCACTGCCAATGCCACCTGTTAATCCGACTATCAGCATCACTGGTATTCCTGAAAGGTGATATTTTTACAAAAAGGAGAGATAGATTTTATTGATTGCATCACCCCATAATAATGCAATCCAGCCTGCAACAGCAAGATAGGGACCAAAGGGAATGGGCTGCTGCTGTTTGGTCCTGCCCGTTATTAGCATGCTAATGCCTACAACAGAACCAACAATTGAAGACACCAGGATAATCTGTGGAAGATAACTAAAACCAGTCCATGCTCCCAGGGCGGCGAGTAGTTTAAAATCACCAAAACCCATGCCCTCTTTTTTTGTTATCAGTTTGAATAATTGATAAACAGACCAGAGAATTAGATAACCTGCCATGGCGCCAATAACGCTGGATTTTAAATCTGTAAATAATTCAAAAAAGCTTATAAATAGCCCAAGCCATAATAAGGGAAGGGTTATGTTATCGGGTAATAACTGCTTCTTCAGGTCAATTAAGGTGAGTGCGATTAATACCCAGGTAAAGCACAAAGCAGCCAGTGTCTGCAGGCTAATGCCGAACGTATGCGCTACTATTAGTGAGCTTATACCTGTTAGTAATTCGACCACCGGATATTGAATGGAGATCTTTGTGCCGCAAGAGGAACATCTTGTTTTTAACAATAAATAGCTGATTACCGGTATGTTTTCCCAAAAGTGTAATTTGTGCCCGCAATTCGGACATGCCGACCCGGGTGTCGCCAGGTTAATTGATAGAAGATTATGCTCAAATTCGGGTGGGTCGAGTTCCAGGAATTCGTGGCACTCGAGTTTCCAGTCACGTTCCATCATAACGGGCAGACGGTAAGCAACAACGTTTAAAAAACTACCTACGCATAAACCTAAAATCAGGGTGGAAGCATAGAACAGCCATGGAGACGACTGAAATAGAATAGACAAATTTTCAAACACAAGGCTGATGCTTTCCATCATGGAATTTACTTCTTATTATAATTGTTTTAAAAATCGGATTTAAACGACTTCGCCCATCTTGAAGATAGGCAGGTACATGGCAATAACCAGACCACCAATAACGACAGCAAGGAAGGCCATAATCAATGGTTCCATCATGGCGGTTAGATTGTCCACAGCATCATCAACGGCGGATTCATAATACTCTGCTACTTTATCCAGCATTTCATCAAGGGCGCCTGATTCCTCGCCAATGCCTACCATCTGGATCAGCATATTGGGAAACAGTTCTTTGTTTTGTGAGAGACTGGCCTGCAGGGTAGTACCCGCAGCAATGTCATCTCTTACCCGTATGATTGCTTTCTGGTAAACACTGTTACCTGACGCATTTGCAACTGATACCATGGCTTCTACCAGCGGAACACCGGCAGCAAACATGGTTGCAAGGGTTCTTGCAAATCGAGCAATAGCAGAATTCGTTGTTAATGCGCCGAAGGCGGGTAACTTCAGCATCACCTTGTCTAAAAAGTCTCTAAAAGCCCTGGATCTCAATTTTGCCTGTTTAAAGCCATATATTGAACCGGCAATAACGGCAATAAATGTCCAGACATTGTCTACTAAAGTATCAGATAAACCTACAACAAATAAAGTAAATGCGGGGAGTTCGGCACCAAAGCCTTTAAACATATCAGCAAAGGTTGGCACAACAAAGATTAAAAGGATGGCAGATACAACAACGGCAACGACGAGTACGATGATAGGGTAAGTCATCGCTTTTTTTATTTTATTTTTTAATGCTTCAGTTTTTTCTTTGTAGGTGGCTACTTTTTCGAGCAGGTTTTCCAGTGCACCGGATTGTTCACCCGCATCAACCAGACTAACAAATAAATCATCAAAATAGACGGGGTGCTGGCTTAAGGCGCTTGCTAAAGTACCTCCGGATTCAACATCAGCCTTAATCGCCATAATTAATTTTGCCATGCTAGGGTTTGAGTGTCCCTGACCAACAATGTCAAAAGCCTGTACCATGGGTACACCTGCTTTCATCATGGTGGCAAGCTGGCGGCTAAATACAGCAATATCTTTTGTGGTAATGGGTTTTTGTCTTTCACTAAATAAGCTGCCGCTTTTTTTCCTGATTTTGCCTTTTTTGGGTGTGAGTCCCTGTTTACGTAATTCTGCTTTAACTACATCAGCACTGGCAGCCGTCATTTCCCCTTTGACGGTCTGGCCTTTCTTATTGGTGCATTCCCAGGAGAATTTAGCGTTCTTTGCTTTTGCCATTGTTATGTCTCGATAGTTTTTTCTTGTTAATCTTTATGCCAGATTAATCTTTAGTTACACGGTTAATTTCTTCGAGACTGGTTAATCCAGCAATAACTTTTTTAATTGCTGATTGTCTCAGGTCATCAACACCATCTTTTTTGGCCTGGTCAGCAACATCAATCGCTGTGCCATTTTCCATAATGATACGACCAATTGCATCAGATATGGGCATTACCTGATAGATGCCGACACGTCCTTTATAACCATCACTGCACTGATCACAACCGACAGCCTTATACAAATCTGGCTTTGCATTGATTTGCTCATCAGTGAAACCTTCTTCTTCCAGTGCAGCATGAGGGATGTCTACTTTCTCTTTACAGTTATTACATAGTCGGCGCGCCAGACGCTGTGCAATAATTAAGGAAACAGCGGATGCAATATTAAATGGCGGTACACCCATGTTTACCAGGCGGGCCAGTGTTAGTGGAGCATCATTAGTATGCAGTGTAGACATCACCATATGGCCTGTTTGTGCAGCTTTAACTGCAATTTCAGCCGTACTAAGGTCACGAATCTCGCCAACCATAATAACATCCGGGTCCTGACGTAAAAAAGCGCGTAATGCTGCTTCGAACGTCAAACCCACTTTTTCATTGACGTTTACCTGGTTAATGCCTTCAAGATTAATCTCAACAGGATCTTCTGCGGTTGAAATATTAGTATCAACTGTATTTAAAATATTAAGACCGGTATACAGGGACACAGTTTTACCGCTACCGGTAGGACCCGTAACCAGAATCATACCGTAAGGATTTGCCAGTGCCTTCATGTACAGTTCTTTTTGTTCAGGCTCATATCCTAAAACATCAATCCCCAGGCTTGCACTTGATGGGTCGAGAATACGTAATACAATTTTTTCACCGAACAGGGTGGGGCAGGTATTAACACGAAAATCAATTGCTTTGGTTTTGGAGATTTTTAGTTTAATACGGCCATCCTGCGGTACCCTTTTTTCAGAGGTGTCCATGCGGGACATGACTTTTATGCGGGCGCACATTTTGTTGCTCATCGCTACAGGTGGTTTAGCGACCTCACGTAATATACCGTCAATACGAAGACGCACCCGATAGATCTTTTCGTAAGGTTCAAAATGAATGTCCGATGCGCCTTTTTTGATAGCGTCAAGCAGGATTTTGTTAATGAAGCGTACAACCGGCGTATCATCAATATCAGAGCTGGAGTCATCTTCTTTTTGTTCGGCATCAGGGTCAGTAAAATCCAGGTCATCAAGATCTTCCAGATCGTCGCCCATCATTTCACCTATGGCTTCGTCTTCTTCATTCAGAAGTTTTTCTACCATGGTGGATAATTTGTTCTCTTCTACAAGAACAGCTTCCGTATTAATGCCTGTCTGGAACTTAATATCATCGATAGCGACAAGATTTGTTGGATCAGAAATACCGATATACAAACGATTACCACGCTTGTACAGAGGCAAGGCATGATGTTTTTTGATAAGTTTGTTGTCGACGATATTTCGTGGAATTGCTTCAGGGTCAATAGCATCAAGATCAAAAACCGGCAGGCCAAATTCCTTTGAGGTTTCTATGGCGATTTTACTGGCAGAAATAATTTTATTGTCTACCAGATACCTGGTGAATGAAACTTTTTCCTTAAGTGCGCCGTTTAATGCCTCAATTGCACGTTCCTCATCCAGCAGACCATCAGAGACCAGCTTTCTGGGCAAACCATTAAGTTTGAATTGTACTGACATGAAAATTCCTGATATTTTTTTAGAATTGAATAGTCAATTTATAGTAATAATGTTATTGAATAAGCATAGCTTAAAAATTCAAGTTTGTTATAAAAATGCTGGGTCAGTGGCTTCAGATCAGTATTAGAAACTACAGTAGTTATGCGTTTCTTTTGGCCGTAACTGGCAGGCCAATACTGGCAGTTATGGCCTGAGCGTTATGGATGGTTACTAGTAGTTATTATAAGGTGCGCTGGCAGTGCCAATAATTGTACCGGTATTGTCGAAAACCAGCACAATTTTGCGGTATCGTGACACTACCTCGATATAATGATGTTCAAGCAATGCTTCTGCAGTTTCACCCTTATTCTTCATCAGCTCCATGATTTCTGCTTTCATGTCGCTATTATTTGAAATAATATCGTTAACATCCAGGTTGTGCTTATATATTTCATCGAGATGTTCATCAATAGGTTCGTAATAGTCGGGGATATGGATCGGCGGCAGCTTTTTATCAATGCTCGCCTGTTTGAACCGTTCGAGTCCCTCAGGGGTGTTGGTGGCTGGTATATTGATATAGACATACACGGGTAGGCTGGGGCCAAATTTTTTCAGCTCCTGCAGATCGAATCCCTGACCTGTTAACTCATGTGCCGGTACGGTATAAAAAGAATAATCCAGAAAGGCCACTGCAACCGGTCTTTGCTGGTGTACGGTGTATATTCCCCAGCAAAGTGCAGAAATCTGCATAAAGGCCACCATGGACAGGTCGAAAATCAGTTCTTTATCAGGTTTTGCCGGGTTAAATAAATAGAGCGTGAGTAGTGGCCCCAGCACAACATCTATAATTGCTACGATACGTAATCCCTGCCAACCACCAGACGCTGAAAAAAACGGCTCTGGAAACCAGAATTGCAACAGCACAAAAACAAATAGTGAAAATATTGCCAGGCTGATAAACAGATGAATAGCAAAGGCAAAGTAACGATTACGTGATTTTATGAGCATAAATTTCAGAACGTGATTGAATATTCTCAGGTGATTATTGATAAACAGAGAATAGAATAATACCGATGATTGTCTAGCGAACATTAAAAAAGGCTGTGCTTTTAAGCACAGCCTTTTATGTAATTCAGGTTGAACCTGAATCAGTTATCGCTTAACAATAACCAGCAGCCAGACATGTGCCGGTATTGGCCCAGGTAACCTGACCATTGATTAATGTTGGAGTAATCAAATAAGTTTCACCTTCCAGGCCATTGATTGGGGCGCCTGCAGCACCAACTCCGGTTGCAGTGAGAGCGCCATCAGCAGATGAAACAACTGTTGCAACATTAGCGCCACCAGCAGCACCAGCCAGTGCAGCTACAGTGGCTAGATCCGCACCGGCACCGGTTACAGTATTGTTTGACTGTGCAAAGACTTCGACAGCAATCTTGGCGCCAGCAGTAGCCAGAATAACTTCAGAAAAAGCTGATTTTGCTGTATATGTCTGGTAAGCAGGCAGTGCGACAGAAGCCAGGATACCGATAATGGCGATTACGATCATTAATTCGATCAGTGTAAAACCTTGTTGGATTTTTTTCATGAGTCTCTCCGAAAATAAATGTAAGTTTTTTGTACTTTTTTGTATTTGTTTTTGTGATTTGTGTCTTTTAAGTTGAAGACTGTTATTGGTAATGCAGAGACCGTGCCAATTTAGATAAAAAATTTTATTGTTTTTTAAATCAGTAGCTTATGATTATTTCTTGTGATGTTGATATTTATGGAAGAATACAAAAATGTCAAAATGTGACATTTTTGTATGACAGAAGACGGTATCGGATTATAACTACTTATTCAATATCAAGTTTTTGCAGCCGGTAGCGTAATTGTCTTAAACTTAAGCCCAGCAACTTTGCCGCGGCTGTTTTATTCCAGCGGGTTTGTTCCAGTGCCTGTTTAATACTTTGGCGTTCCTGTCCGGCCAGATCCATCGGCTCGACGCTGGATGATTCAGAAATGATTATTTCGTCGTTTGGTATTTCATTACTGGCGATGGGTTTCAGATGCAGGTCCTGTTTGGTAATCGTATTGTTATCAGATAATGCAATAGCGCGCTCCAGGATATTTTCCAGTTCACGTACATTGCCTGGAAAGTGATAGTTTTGCAGAGCTGTTATTGCTTCGTTATCAATCGAAGGCGCTTCCATACCCGTTTTTTCTGCCAGATTGTTGAGTAACTGCTCAATGAATGGCGGGATATCTTCTTTTCTTTCTCGCAGGCTGGGAATAGTGAGTTCAATTACATTAATGCGGTAATAGAGGTCTTCACGAAAAGTACCTTCAGCAACAAGCTTGACCAGGTTTTTATGACTGGCGCTGAGAATTCTGACATCAACGGGGGTTTCTAACGCGGCGCCAACAGTACGTACCGCTTTTTCCTGAATTACACGTAATAGTTTTACCTGCATGTTTAGTGGTAGTTCAGCAATTTCATCCAGAAACAGGGTGCCTCCATTAGCAGCTTCGAACAGTCCCTGTTTATCAGCATGTGCGCCGGTAAAGCTGCCTTTAAGGTGTCCAAAGAATTCGCTTTCCATCAGTTCGGCTGAAATTGCGCCGCAGTTGACTGGAACGAATGGTCCATTGTTCCTCGGGCCCTGTTGATGGATCATCCTGGCAACACGTTCTTTACCTGAACCTGATTCACCGTGGATAAAAACTGGCGCCTGGTTTCTTGCCAGTTTAGAAATGCTTTTTAGTAGGCTTTTGACTGCTTCTGAATTACCGGTAATGCTGATTTTGTTCCTATCGGTTTCCTTGTTCCCGGTTTTTTCAGGAATGGTGGTGGCCGCAGACACAAGATTTCTTAATATCTGAATATCTACCGGTTTGGAAACAAAATCAAAAGCACCGGCCTTTAATGCTTTTACGGCCAGTTCCATATTGCCATGTGCAGTTATGACCGCAATGGGCAGGTCGTTATATTTTTGTTGCACATGTTCGACCAGTTCTATGCCGTTACCGTCAGGCAGGCGCATGTCGGTAATGCATAAATCAAAATGTTCCGTTTCAAGCAGTCGCTTTGCGTCGCTGAGATTGAGTGCTGACTGTGATGTGATATCCATACGCATCAGAGTGATTTCAATGAGTTCGCAAATATCTGCCTCATCATCAACAATGAGTACTTTTTTTGCTGTCATATAAGGTCCTGGTTATTATTTATCTAAAAACAATATTGCCGTTTTGCGCGGGCATGTTTTTTTCGGCAATGTTTATTTATGTGTTAATTTGTCATTTAACCTGTTGAAAATATATTCTAAAACAGGTGCCTCCTGCAGGCTGGTGAGATATATCTTATTTTAGCACGGTTACTTTCGATCACTTCTTTGGTGATATATAAACCCAGACCGGTACCCTCGGAACTGGTGGTAAAAAAAGGATCAAAAATAAGCGCCTGGGTATCTTTGTCAATGCCCGGACCATTATCAATTATGTCAATATAAGGTTGCCTGGTGTTATCATCGATTTCCCCCTGGATATTAATCATAATAGTAGAGTGCTGCCTGTTTGAATGATTGATGGCATTGCTGCATAAGTTCCACATAACCTGGTGTAACTGGTTTGAATCAAATAAAATCTCAATGCTTTGAGGGTCGATTTGTATCTTTATTTGAGATGCCTGCAAATGATGCGTTGCAATACATTCTTCTCTGAATTGTAATAACCATTGATAAAGATTGATTACTTCTGGTGTGCCGCGTTGCTGCCTTGAAAGTTGTAATACATTTTCAACAATGTTATTGAGGCGTTTTGTCTGTATATTGATGATGTTGGTTAATTTTTTATCGGACTCATCTGTTGATGTTTCACCAAGCAGCTGGCCGGCGTGATTAATGGCCGCCAGAGGATTGCGAATTTCATGTGCAATGCTTGCCGTTAAACGACCCAGAGAGGCCAGTTTTATCTGCTGGAAACGCTGTGTTAATTTTGTCGCATCTTCGAGAAAGATTAATGTGCGTCCGTGAGGTTTTTCATCTGGATTGTTAGTTATATCAATATGACTAAATCCCGGTTGTAACACTGGCAATCCCTGTGGTTGTTGAATAGGCTGGTGATTTTGAATTGTATTATGGTTCCAGTCGATAAATCGCTTATACAGTTCAGCTGAAATATCTTTTATATTGGTTTGTGGATCGACGGTGATGTTACCAAGAAGTTCGAGTGCGGCATTATTTGCCATTAATATCTGACCATTGTTTTTTATTACCAGAATACCGGTACGCATACTCCTGATAATGTGTTCATTCATTTGAACGATAGTTTCCAGTTCAACACTGGTTTCTTCTGCTTTTTTTTCAGACTCTTTAAGCTTTTTAGCGGTATAGATCGTTAGAAAAGCAGAGGTAAAAATTAATATGCCAAGCAATCCGGCCTGTGTGAAAGCAGGGGTGTAATTTACATGGGTTACTTGTGAATAAACCTGTTCAGCGATGATGGCCAGAGTTGCAATTGCGGCAAACAGGATCGTTGTTTTTTTCTGTAAAAATAAACTGGTCATTGAAATGCTGATAATCAGCAGCATGCCCAGGCCTGTACGAATGCCGCCAGTAGCATGCATTAGTACCGTTATGCAGCAAATATCGACCAGGGTATGAACAATGACCTGTGTATTTATCCCTGGCTTTCGATAATAAATAGTGGTAAAAAAAAGTGAACTGGTAACAAGATAAATAAAACAGGTAGTAATAAATAGTTCAGCGTGAGTGTACTCACTGCGGACAAGTTGAAATAACCAGCCGTTTAAATAGAGCGTGATGAAAAACAGCGCCAGTGAAGAACGAAAATAATTAAACAGGCGCAGTTGATACCACTTGTCTTGCGTACCCGGGTGGTTAATTATATTTGTTGTTTTATTATCTGACACGTTTGTACTTGGTTACCTGTTTATTCAGCTTATCTGGTCTTTATCTAACCAAGTATAGCTGCAAATTACACGTCAGGGTGGGCATGCAAGTGGTGTCCGGTCTGCTTGTTCGAATATTATTATTTATGGTTTTTTCGTTTAATAATAAAAACCAGCCCTAATATTATGATGATAATTGCAGCAATGATAACTAGTGTGCGTAGCATGTTAAAATCTCGTTTTTTAAGTTGTAATAAATGAGGCCTGGAGCTATTGTCGAGCAGATTTATTCTAAATATGGCCAGGCTACCAGGCCTTGGTCAACAATAATGTGCCAATAATTATGAGCCATCAATTATGAACCAAAAATTATGAACTCGGGCGAATCCACTAAACCATCTAATGAAAATATTTCCGCACCAGTAAAAATTGTAATGGTACAGGATGTGTTCCAGGTTGGTGATATTAAATGTAATGCCGATAAGATAATCAATGCTTCTATCAGGGCAAGTCAACGGGGTGCCGACCTGGTTGTATTTCCGGAACTGGCTTTAGTCGGCTATCCACCTGAGGATTTATTGTATCGCCAGGGGTTCCTCCGGCAGGCAAAACATGAATGTTCACGAATTCAGCAAAGTTTAAAAGATAATATCGGCAGCACTGGTGTTGTCTTTGGTATGCCATACGAGCATTCAGGTAAGCTTTATAATGCAGCCATCTACATGAGTGATGGCATGATCAGGCAATTTTGTTTTAAGCAGTCTTTGCCGAATTACTCAGTGTTTGATGAAGTGCGTTATTTTGTGGCCGGGCATGAAGGTACAGTCATTGATGTAAAAGGGCACAAGATAGGCCTGTTAATTTGCGAGGATGTGTGGCAGCAATCGATTGTAGAACAGTCAATAAACAACGCTGCACAGGCGATTATTGTAATAAATGCTTCACCTTTTCATATTAATAAGCATGCTGAACGTGTTGAGATATTACAAAGCCATGCAAAGCGGTTTGATGTTCCTTTTATGTATCTAAATATGACTGGCGGCCAGGATGAACTGGTGTTTGATGGTGATTCGCTTGCGGTGAACAGGCAGGCTGAACTGGTTGGGTGTGCAAAACTATTCGAAGCCGATACCATTGAAATAACCTTTGATGGAAAAGATATCGTTGCTCAACAGAAAACAATACATCAGGCGCCCAATGAGACCATGAGCACTGAAGCTATGGTATATAAAGCACTGGTGACAGGAGTACGTGATTTTGTTCATCAAAATGGTTTTGCTGGTGTGGTCATTGGCCTGTCCGGGGGAGTGGACTCAGCCCTGACGCTGGCCATTGCTGTAGATGCACTGGGTGCAGACAACGTTCACGCCGTGATGATGCCATCACGTTATACCGCTGATATCAGTTTACAGGACGCTGAAGCTGAGGCTGAATTACTGGGTGTGAAATATGATGTGATACCGATAGAAAATGTATTTAACAGTTTTTTAACTACACTGGCGCCTGTATTTAAAGGCGCGCCGGCCGATACCACAGAAGAAAATATACAGGCGCGTTGTCGTGGTCTGTTGCTTATGGCCATTTCTAATAAAACGGGTAGCATGCTGTTAACCACCGGCAATAAAAGTGAAATGGCAGTTGGATACGCCACTTTATATGGTGATATGTGTGGTGGCTTTGCGCCAATAAAAGATGTCTGTAAAACCCTGGTATATAAATTGTGCGACTATCGAAACAGTTTGTCTGCAGTCATTCCTGAACGGGTATTAACACGTGCGCCAAGTGCTGAGCTTAGAGAAAATCAATGTGATCAGGATTCTTTACCGGATTATGATGTGCTGGACCGTATTCTGGAATTATCGGTAGAACAGGACAAAACTGTTGATGCCATTGTTGCTGAGGGTATAGATCGTGAAACTGTATTACAGGTGATTACACTGGTGCAGCGTAACGAGCATAAGCGCCGGCAATCCGCGCCGGGGATTCGCATTACACGTCGCGCCTTTGGCCGTGACCGGCGTTATCCGATTACTTCCGGTTATCGTCGGAAATAAAACTTAAAAATATATTCACCACAGAGGCACAGAGTACACAGAGAAAACCTTTTTATTTGTTTGTGCGCCGCAGGCGAACAACAATAAAACCTCTGTGCCCTCTGTGCCTCTGTGGTGAAAAGCTTTTAATCTTTTAAGTTTACAAAGTTGAAGGTGGCGCCTTGCCGTATTTGTCCGGGTCGATTGTTGTTGATATATCAGAAAAGTCGTTGTAATCAATGACCCGTTGAGTGTCGGCGGCAAGATCATTTAGGCCCAGCTTCTGATAGGAAAGCAGCATGATATCAAGTGCATCTTTTGTCCAGATAGTATTAGGAAAACGCTCTAATACCGTCTGGGCGCGTTTGGCTGCCGAAAGCCATGACTTGCGTTTTACATAAAACCTGGCAATAAGAATCTCTTTTTCTGCCAGCTGATTACGTATATAAATCATGCGTTGGTGTGCATCACCTGCATATTGGCTGTTGGGGAAACGGCGAACCAGTGAAGAAAAATCACTAAATGCCTGTTCAAGTACCGCCGGATCATGTTTCGACGGTTCTCTTGGGAACCAGGTATCTAGCAGTCCCTGGCCACGGTTGAAATTAATCAGTCCTTTTAGATAATACACATAATCCATATGTGGATCACGCGGATGTAAACGTGCAAAACGTTCTACCGCACTGGTTGCTGAATCCAGCTCTTCGAACTTGTAATAGGCGTAGGCTATATCGAGTTGCGCCTGTTTTGCATAGGGGTCAAATGGAAAACGAGCTTCCAGTGCCTCCAGGTGTTTTACCGCCGTTTGAAACTCAGCCGAGTTTATAGCTGACTGTGCCTCATCATAAAGCTCTTTAGCCGTGTAATCTGCGGTTTCATCTTTGTCAGCGCCCGCGCAGGAAAACAAAAGTGCTGAAAGAAATATAAGGAATAGGTGTCGCATCAAAGAATTTGCAAGTATCAATCAATAATTCGTTAGAATGGCATATTATAACTTGTACTTCAACAACATTGTATTGATGGGTTCAGCGTTACTGTGGTGTTTCGCAACAAGGCACGGTACGCAGGCAATGTCCATAGTCCTTGTCAAGTACTGTAACGCGGTGGCGGAACAACACAGTAACGCCCGAAGGGTTGACCTGTCAGCGTTCATGGCGGTGTTACGTCTCTTGCGAAGGACTATGGCCATTCACTTCGAAACGTGCCTTGCCATGAACGCTGACAGGCCAACTGAACCCATCAATACAATGTTGTTGGAGTACCTATTCCCATGAAGGCGTATGTCAGAAGCACCAATAATTAAAATTTTAACTGAAGAGTTTGCAGGTAAACGTCTGGATGTGGTGCTGGCTGAGTTATTTCCTGAATATTCACGAAGCAGGCTGAAAATCTGGATAGAGCAGGGGCAGGTACTGGTCAATGGTGAAACTGCCAGGCCGAAGAACAAAGTATCGGGTGATGAAGAGTTGCAACTCACCGTACAGATGATCGAATCAGATTCCGCCTGTGAAGCCGAAAATATCCCTCTGGATGTTGTATATCAGGACGAGAGCATTATTGTTATTAACAAACCGGCTGATTTGGTAGTGCATCCTGCAGCAGGGCATTATTCTGGTACTGTGCAAAATGCACTGTTATATTTTGATGAATCACTGGCGGCCATTCC
Organism: uncultured Gammaproteobacteria bacterium; assembly: GCA_963768215.1. Taxonomy (GTDB): domain Bacteria; phylum Pseudomonadota; class Gammaproteobacteria; order SZUA-229; family SZUA-229. The sequence goes on along the minus strand of CAVYHW010000052.1, from coordinate 20,884 downwards.
ACGAGCAGGTATTGTGCACAGGCTTGATAAAGACACGACTGGTTTAATGGTGGTTGCACGAAATTTAAGTTCTCATAAATACCTGGTGGAACAAATACAGCAGCATGAGGTGATTAGACAATACCAGGCAGTGGTCCATGGTGTGATGACTGGCGGTGGTAAGGTGGACCAGCCGATAGGACGTCATCCGCATGATCGTATAAAAATGGCGGTCACAGAAAACGGACGTGAGGCCATCACACATTACCGCTTGCTTGAGCGTTTTCGTGAGCATAGCCATATTAAAGTGCAACTGGAAACAGGCCGTACACACCAGATACGGGTGCATATGAGTTATTTACGTCATCCCATTGTGGGTGATCCGGTGTATGCTGGACGACATAGAATCCCTGCGGGCGCGCAGCAGGATTTAGTTGATTTCATTCAGGGGTTTAAGCGTCAGGCGCTGCATGCCTGGAAATTAAGTTTTGTTCATCCGGAGCATGGCGACGAAGTTTCATTTGAAGCGCCTTTAGCTGAAGATATGCAGAAGCTAATTAGTTTGTTGCAAAAGGATCTGTTAACACATGAAGCTGAATAATCAAAAAGATTATTCTTCATATTTATCACCAGGCTGGTTGAATAAACCGGAGAATGTGCAGGCATATACCACCCTGATTACTGGTGGTTTTAGTACAGGCGATTATAGTCAGTACAATCTGGCAGCCCATGTTGGTGATGATTTACAGGCAGTTAAGGCCAACCGGACAAAACTGGTCGAAGATCTGGGCCTGCCTTCCGAGCCTGTCTGGCTGGAGCAGGTGCACAGTAATAAAGTTATTCTCGCCGACGAAAAGGCAGTTTTACCAGCTTCTGATATTGAGGCGGCCCGGTCTTTTGTACAGGCAGATGCCAGTATTTCCAGAACAAAGGGCGTGGTTTGTGCTGTACTGACAGCAGACTGCCTACCGGTTTTTTTCTGTAATCGATCCGGTACAGAAGTGGCCATTGCGCATGCTGGCTGGCGCGGCCTGCATGCAGGGATTATTAGTAACACGGTAAAAACAATGCAGTCTTCAGTTGAAGAAATTTTAGTCAGCCTTGGTCCGGCAATCGGCGTAAAGGTATTCGAGGTGGGTAAAGAGGTGTTTCATGCCTTTGTAGATGAAAGCAGGGAAAATGAATCAGCGTTTGTAAAAACCAGGAAGCATCATTATCTATGTGACATATATCAATTAGCTCGTATTGAATTGCAGTCTGTAGGCGTAACGCAGGTAGCTGGTGAAAACTACTGTACTTACAGTGAAGATCAACGATTTTATTCTTATCGCAGACAAAGAAATACGGGACGTATGGCCAGTATTATCTGGTTGAGCTGATATTTCGGCATTTTTGTGTGATTGATATAAAACAATAGTATTACGCTTTTTTACAAATCCTGTGCTATAAATCCAAACATGTTTGGCTAACTGCCAAATATCAAATGTACTAAATATGTAATTATCAAGGAACCAAAGGCTTTCTTAAATGGCGAAATGATTTCAATAATGACATTTTTTAATCGCACGCAAAAAAATATTCTATGTATTACTGCGCTGCTGGCTTCATTTGGGACAGTGGCGTCAGATGATGAATATTTGAAAATGCTGGAAAATGAAGCCATGGATTTGGAGATAGATAAAAGTGGACAGCTGGAAAACGAAGGATCGGCTGATAAAGACTCTATAGAGGCCGTAATAAAGGAAAGCTGGAAAGTAAAAGGTGTTTTGGAAGGCGATGTTTTCCCGCAAGGTTTGACTCAGGATGAATTTGAGGAACTTCTAAAACAAAACTTTTACGGCAGTTATGTTTTTTTTCGCAAGTTAAATTCTATTGATCAGCAAACAGTTTATTTCAATTATAAACAGGCTTCACCGGCTTTTCTTGATTCAATTAGACAGGAAATTCTGGACCATCTAAAAAACAAGTAGGGGAAACAATGAATAAATCACTCATTAGTATTATTTTTATTACTGCTGTTGCGGCTTCTTTTGGTGCGCAGGCAAAAGATGTTGCAGTGAAAATTACAAAGGACAAAATCTATAGCACGGTTACGGATGACGGCGAATTGATAAAAATTTCACGCATCCAGGATACATCACATGTTATAGAAGGTTCATTTGCTAAAACATCTCGTCCATGTCCGCCATTTTGTATCAACCCGCTTAGCATTGATGATCGCGTACAGACAGTTGCAGAGCTTGAATTGATTGAATTTCTGGAGACCAGCCGCTATCGTGGTGATGGTGTTTTGATTGATGCGCGGACCCCAAGCTGGTACAAAAAGGGCACGATTCCAGGCTCAGTAAATATTCCATTCACTATATTTGAAAAAGATGCAGGTGATGCTGAACTAGCTGAAGTATTGAAAGGACTCGGTGCGGTGGAACGTAAGGACGTTAATCCTGTATTACGTATGGTTGAGAATTTAGGTTTGTTTAGTGGTGATCAAAAAACTGATCAATGGGATTTTTCTGATGCTAAAGAATTGTTGCTCTGGTGTAATGGACCATGGTGTGGTCAGTCACCTCGCGCAATACGTGGCTTATTAAACGCGGGGTATCCTGCTGAAAAAATGTTTTACTATCGCGGTGGCATGCAAATGTGGCAGTCTTTGGGTCTGACGACTATAAAACCGAAAGATACCAGTGTTGCCATTACAGGCAGTCCTGCTAAAGAATAAATATCCGTAGACAGTTGACAGACATCAAAAAAGCCGCTTATTAAGCGGCTTTTTTGATGTCTGTCAATAAAACTTCGGTCTTTGCTTATGCTACATGGCGAATACTTGAAAGATTTTTTTATGTCCTCATATAATAACTAATTCAATTTAGATCTGCTCTGATGCAAAGGGCAAAACATATGAGACAAGATTATGAGAATGGATAAATTAACAACACGATTTCAGGCAGCGTTATCTGATGCGCAGTCACTAGCTGTAGGGCGGGACAACCAGTTTATTGAGGCCCCACACGTATTGATGGCATTGCTGGAGCAGGATTCCAGTACGGTCAGCCAGATATTGGCGAGTACCGGTGTCAACGTCAATGCGGCTTAAAGCAAAAGTTACTGAAGCCCTTGAGCGCCTGCCACAGGTGCAGGGACATGGCGGTGATGTACAGTTTTCTAACGAACTTATTCGATTATTTAACCAGACAGATAAACTGGCGCAACAGCGAAAGGACCAGTTCATATCAAGTGAACTGTTTTTACTTGCCCTGGTTGAGGCAAAATCGGCTGCCAGTGAGATTTTAAAGTCTGCCGGTGCAGATAAACACAGGATTGAGCAGGCAATCGACAGGGTGCGTGGTGGTGAATCCGTTGAAGATGCCAATGCCGAAGAAAATCGTCAGGCACTGGAAAAATATACCATTGACCTAAGTGAGCGCGCAGCACAAGGTAAACTCGATCCAGTGATTGGCCGTGATGAAGAAATTCGACGCACTATTCAGGTGCTGCAGCGCCGTACAAAAAATAACCCGGTATTAATTGGTGAGCCCGGTGTTGGTAAAACAGCGATTATTGAAGGCCTGGCACAGCGTATTTTAAATGGTGAAGTGCCCGAAGGTTTAAAAAACAAACGCATTCTATCGCTTGATATGGGCACGTTGATTGCCGGTGCAAAATTCCGTGGTGAATTTGAAGAACGCTTAAAAGCCGTATTAAAAGATTTATCGCATCAGGAAGGACAGGTTATTCTGTTCATTGACGAATTGCATACCATGGTTGGCGCAGGTAAGGCAGAGGGCGCGATGGATGCAGGCAATATGCTAAAGCCTGCTTTGGCCCGTGGTGAATTACACTGTGTGGGCGCCACCACACTGGATGAATACCGTCAGTACATTGAAAAAGATGCAGCGCTGGAACGCCGTTTCCAGAAAGTGCAGGTTGATGAACCCAGTGTCGAAGATACCGTTGCGATTTTGCGTGGCCTGAAAGAACGTTATGAAATTCATCATGGTGTAGAAATTACCGACCCTGCGATTGTCGCAGCGGCCACCTTATCGCATCGTTATATCAGTGACCGCCAGTTACCGGACAAGGCCATCGATTTAATTGATGAGGCCGCCAGTCGTATTCGGATGGAGCTTGATTCCAAACCTGAAGTCATGGATCGGCTTGACAGGCGCATCGTGCAGTTAAAAATTGAGCGTGAAGCGTTGAAAAAAGATAAGGACAAAGCTACCCTGCAACGCCTGGAAAACCTGGAGCAGGAGCTGGACAGTCTTGAAAAAGAGTACAGTGACTTTGAGGAACAATGGCTGGCAGAAAAACTGGCTGTACAGGGGTCATCGAATTTAAAAGAAGAGCTTGAAGCGGCAAAACTCGAGTTTGAATCAGCGCATCGTGCCGGTGACCTGGCGCGCATGTCTGAATTACAGTATGGTTTGATTCCTGAGCTTGAATCAAAGATTGCACAGGTGGCAGCGGCTGAACTGGCGCGAGACCATACCTCGCAGTTACTGCGTAACAAAGTAAACAGTGATGAAGTAGCGGAAATTGTTGCCCGGTGGACAGGTATTCCGGTCAGCAAAATGCTGGAAGGCGAGCAGGAAAAACTGCTTCGTATGGAAGAAGAAATTGGTGCCCAGGTTGTCGGTCAGGAGGAAGCGGTTACTTCGGTTGCCAATGCGATTCGTCGTTCACGCGCAGGATTGTCTGATCCGAGTAAACCTAATGGTTCCTTCATGTTTTTTGGCCCTACCGGTGTTGGTAAAACAGAACTCACCAAGGCGCTGGCTAAATTCATGTTTGATACTGAAGATGCCATGGTTCGAATTGACATGTCTGAGTACATGGAAAAACATGCAGTATCACGATTGATTGGCGCACCTCCGGGTTATGTCGGTTATGAGGAGGGCGGTTATTTGACCGAGGCGGTAAGACGCAAGCCATATTCCGTTATTCTGTTAGATGAAATTGAAAAAGCGCATCCCGATGTGTTTAATATTCTATTACAGGTACTGGATGATGGTCGCTTGACGGATAGCCACGGACGTACCGTTGATTTTAGAAACACCGTTATTATCATGACATCCAACCTGGGTTCGCAACAAATTCAGGAAATGTCGTATCAAAATGATTACGAAGGCATGAAAAAGGTAGTAATGGATATTGTTTCAACACATTTTAGACCTGAGTTTATTAACCGCGTTGATGAAACGGTTGTGTTCCATCCATTAGCAAAAGAGCATATTCGTAACATTGCAAAAATTCAGTTGCGCCATCTTGATGATCGATTGAAGGAACAGGATTTCACTCTGCAAATTTCAGAAGAAGCCATCGATCTATTGGGTGAAGCAGGTTTCGACCCGGTTTATGGTGCAAGGCCATTGAAGCGGGCAATACAGCAATATCTTGAAAATCCGTTAGCGCAAATGATTTTGAAAGGCGAATATATGCCTGGTGATGTGATTAATATTACTGCAAACAATTCTGAAATGGAGTTTGTGCCTGCTGAACGTGCTAAGCAGGCAGGTTAAATGTTTTAAAAACATTTCTGTCCACAGATGAACGCAGATAAACACAGATAAAACCTTTTTTAGTTTTTAAACATCTGTGTTTATCTGCGTTCATCTGTGGAAAATTTGTTTTTTTATCTTTTTTTGTTCCAGGTGCATTTGTTGCTTCGTCCGTGCACGTTCTTCGTGTGTTTCGCGGACTAATATTTTACAGAGCGTTGTGGTAAGGATTTTTTTATCTCTTCAATTCGTTCATTGATATCTCCAGGTCTGTCCAGATAAAAGCCCTGTGCGTAATCAATGCCAATTTCTTTCAGCTGGTTCAATGTAAATACATTTTCCACATGTTGGGCAATAGTCCCGATGTTCATTACTTTGCCAATCTGGTTGATGGCCGAAACCATGGCTTTGTCGACAGTATTATGCGGCATGTTTTTAATAACATTGCCATCGATTTTCAAATAGTCGACATGCAGGTTTTTTATATATGCAAAAGATGAGGCACCAGTACCAAAATCACCAAGTGCAAATTTAATGTTATATTTACGAAGTACTGAAATCATGGTTGCTATTTGATTAATATTTTTTACCGCCTGTATTTCTGAGATTTCAAGACATACAGCAGCATGTGCAATATTGTATTTTTTGTGCTGTTGAATAACGAAATCGCTGAATTCATTATTGGTTAATGAGTTGGCTGAAATGTTAATGAATAACTGTACATTGCAATTAGCAATAGACTTATAAAGAGCAGACAGGTGTTTAAATGTTTGTTCTATCACCCAGTGATCGACATCTTTCATTAAGCGAAATCTTTCTGCGGCAGGAAGACAACTGGCTGGCGAGATAAGTCCGCCTTCATCGTCATTTAATCGCAATAACACTTCGTACATTGATAATGACTGCCTGTTTTGTAAGTTTGTAATGGCCTGTAATTGAAGTGAAAAACGATTGTTAGTTGAAGCATTGTTAACATCAGCAACCCAGCTTAATTCTTTATGCATTCTTTTAACTCGGTCATCATCAATGCCATGAACGTGTACCTGGTTTCGACCCATATCTTTCGCGGCATAACAGGCGATGTCTGCCTGGGTCAATGCTTTCTCGATGCTTTCAGTTTCACCAGTGACCATCACCATTCCGATGCTGACGCCGACGTGAAATATTCTATTCTGCCAGTTAAATTCGTAACTCTTTATTAGACTTACAAGGCCTTCAGTAATTTCAATTGCTTTGTCCAGTGAGCAGCCTTCAAGTAGTAAGCCAAACTCATCACCGCCAATACGCGCCAGCGTGTCATGGTGACGTATATTATCCTTAATAATTTTTGTTAGTTGTATCAGCAATTCATCACCAGCATTATGTCCACAACTATCATTAACTGATTTAAAGTTATCCAGATCAAGAAAACATAATGCATGGTTTTTACTGTCGTCCTGAGTGGCATTAAATGCTTTTACTAATTGACGATTAAATTCTTTGCGGTTTACCAGCCGGGTCAGTTCATCGTGTGTTGCCCGATAAAGTATTTCTGAGTTTTTCTTTGATGTTTCCTTCATTACCAGTTGCGCTATGTATAGGGCAATGAAGAAAGCGGCTAATGACATGCGTAATATGATACTGGCAACTATTTCCTGATAATTTTTTGTATCTGCAATTATCGAATGGGATATTTTCTCCTGTAATGAAATAAGACTGTTTACATCTGTCAGCATTTTTTGTCTTACTTCATCAGCTATGTTCAGGTCATTTTTTATTCCTTCAGTGGGTAAATCAGGCAGCAGGTTTTCTACAATAGCAGCATTGAGTTCTTGTGAAATGAGGGTTTGTGATTTTAACTTCTCGAGTAATTTAGCTTCACGCCCACTCATATGAAATGTGTTAAGTAGATCTCGCGCGGTCTTATATCGAAGCCCGATTTTTACAAATTCCAGGCGGTATTCATCTCGTTCAATAAAGTCATCTGTTAAATATATTTTATAGAGGATATCGCCGCGTAAACGAATGCTGTCACGCATGGTATTGCTGGCAGAAATTTTTGCGAAGGTTTCATTTAAAGTTGAACTTATATGCTCGGTAGTAGAAATCATTTGTGACAACGAAATGAAGATGGTCAGGCCCATAAGGGCGAGTACACCAGTGAAACCAAGTCCGATGGTAAGTTTTATGGGGTCTCTACTCATATCTCGATGGATCTTTTCCAGTTTTGATGTTTACAGGGCCTGTTTAAACTGGATATGCTGTAATAAATAGCGAATTAATAACGTACTGTTTATTGTAGGATATTTTGAAGAAATACTTATAAAAAGCGGTTGTTACTTATTTTTTATCACTGCTGTTGTGCTCATTACCAGAAACATGACTTGGGCACACCTGGCAATGACGCGCCCCATGTTGATTAATCTTGGACCATCCATGGTGGCTCAACACCAGCATCCATGCGGGTGATGGTCATTGCCTGGTGTGCCCAAGTCATGTTTCCGGCAATAGGACAGTACTGATTTTTTATTTACTGTTCCGGTCATCACTGCCGGCCATGGCAAGAAAAAAGTCCAGTTGACGATGGCCCAGTATGCGCTTGAGAAAGGCAAATAGATAAGTAGGGAAGGTTACGTAATATCGTGGTTCAGGGCTTTTTGATTCAAGTGCATAAATTACTCGTTTAAGAACGGCTTCCGGTGGCAGGGTGAAAGGTACGGCAGGGCCGTCTTTATTTAACCGTTCGAGTACGCCCAGGTATTTTTTACGATGTACGCTGTTTTCGATATCGATGTGCTGCTGCATGGTTTTTACAGCATTGGCACGAAATTGACTGATAATCGGTCCAGGCTCAATCAGGCTAACATAAATATTGCTGCCTTTAAGCTCAAGACGCAGAGTATCGCTTAAGCCCTCGATGGCATACTTACTGGCATTATATGCGCCTCGAAATGGCATGGCGACAAGTCCCAGTATGGAGCTGTTCTGGATGATGCGCCCAAAGCCCTGTTTTCGCATCACCGGGATAACCAGGTTGGTGAGTTCTAACCAGCCAAAGACATTGGTTTCAAATTGAAATCTCAGATTGTCTCTGCTCAAATCTTCAACCGCAGCGGGCAGGCTAAATGCACCGTTATTAAATAGCGCATACAGTTTGCCATCGGTTAGTTGCATTACGCTTTTAAATGCCTGTTGAATAGAACCGCTGCTTGATAAATCCAGTTGCAGGCTCTCAAAGCCTTTGTTGATGAGTTGATCGACGCTCTCTTTTCTCCGGGCGGTGGCAATCACCCGGTAACCACGTTGTTTTAAACCTTTTGCAACACAATAACCAATACCAGTAGAGCAACCGGTAATAAGGACCGTTTTTAGTTGCTGATTTTGTTGTTTGCCAGATAATGGTTTCATAGCGTTAATTATACTAGGTGGGTTTTGCTAAATGGGTGTTGATGTATTTATACATCGGCGTATATAATCGCTCGCTTATATTTAGTGAAATCTTTGTTTTAACGGGTTAATTATGCCGTTTTATGAATATCAGTGCACAAAATGTGGGCATGAAGAAGAAGTATTGCAGAAAATTAGCGATAAACCGCTAAAAAAGTGCCCTGCATGCGGTAAATTAGGTCTGCAGAAAAAGGTATCAGCGGCGGCTTTTCGGTTGAAGGGTGGTGGCTGGTATGAAACGGATTTTAAGTCTGGTAATAAGAAAAATGTGGCTGGGGATGCCAAAAGCGAAAAGCAAAGCAAAGATGAAAAAGCACCAGCAGCTAAAAAAGCATCTGGAGATTCAACCAAGGGCAAAAAGGACAAGAGTTAAGTCCGACAACGGCCAGAAATACGGTACAATCTACGTTTCAACCCCATGAAAATATTATGGGAAAATCTTATGGCCTGATATATAGTCAGGCCTACGTTTATATACAACATACTGGAATAACAAATGCGCAGCCATTATTGCGGACAAGTTACTGAACAATATATCGATCAGGAAGTCACCCTGTGTGGCTGGGTCAATCGTCGTCGAGATCACGGCGGTGTTATTTTTATTGATTTACGTGATCGTGAAGGCCTGGTGCAGGTGGTTTTTGATCCAGACCGTGCCGAGATTTTCGAGCTTGCTGAAAGTGTGCGTAACGAATATGTATTACGAGTCACAGGCCGTGTGCGTTTGCGTCCGGAAGGTACCGTAAATCCTGAACTGACTTCTGGTCAGATTGAAATTCTGGGTCTGGGCCTGGAAGTGTTAAATGCATCAGAAACACCGCCATTTCAGTTAGACGATAGCGGGGTGAATGATGATCTGCGTCTGCAGTACCGTTATATAGACCTGCGCCGTGATGAGATGCAGCAGCGTATGCGGCTGCGGACCCAGGTCACGCGTTATATACGTGATTATCTCGATGATAATAACTTCTGGGACATCGAAACACCGATGCTGACCAAAGAGACTCCGGAAGGCGCACGTGATTACCTGGTGCCATCAAGAACCTATCCCGGCAGTTTTTTCGCCTTGCCGCAATCGCCACAGTTGTTCAAACAATTACTGATGATGTCAGGTATTGACCGTTATTATCAGATCGCGCGCTGTTTCCGTGATGAAGATTTGCGTGCCGACCGCCAGCCCGAGTTTACCCAGGTAGATATCGAAACCACGTTCATGGATGAGGAAGCGGTAATGAGTATTACCGAAGAAATGATTCGCGGCCTGTTTAAAGCAACCTTGAATGTAGAACTGCCGAATCCATTCCCGCGCATGATCCACAAGGAAGCGATGTTGCGATACGGCTCGGACAAGCCGGACCTGCGTATTTCGCTGGAACTGGTTGATCTGGCAGAGATCATGAAAGATGTCGAATTTAAAGTATTCTCCGGTCCGGCGAATGATCCGGATGGCCGTGTTGTCGTGCTGCGCTTACCGGGTGGTGCTGAGTTGTCACGTAAAGACATTGATAATTACACCGAATATGTCGGACGTTATGGCGCTAAAGGTCTGGCCTGGATTAAGGTCAATGATGTTACTGCCGGTCGTGAAGGCTTGCAGTCGCCGATCGTGAAGTTTTTGCCTGATGATGCACTGAACGCCATCATCGAAAAAACCGGCTCCCAGTCGGGTGACATCCTGTTTTTCGGTGCGGGTGATGCGAATACCGTCAACGAATCTATAGGCGCCTTACGTGTCAAATTAGGTATGGATAATGGGCTGGTAGACAAAATTACTAATGCGGGCTGGCGTCCGCTATGGGTGGTCAATTTCCCGATGTTCGAGAAAAACGGCCAGGGCGAGTGGACTGCGCTGCATCATCCGTTTACCTCGCCGTCTGTGGATTCTGTTGAGGAGTTTAAAGCAAATCCCGGTGCGGCATTGTCACGGGCCTATGATATGGTGCTCAATGGCACCGAACTGGGCGGTGGTTCAGAGCGTATTTACAAAATAGACATGCAGAAAGCAGTATTTGAAATACTCGGTATTTCTGAACAGGAAGCTGAAGAAAAATTTGGTTTTTTATTAACAGCGATGAAATACGGTTGCCCGCCACATGCCGGGCTTGCTTTTGGCCTGGACCGCCTGGTGATGCTGATGGCCGGCGCCAGCTCGATTCGTGATGTCATGGCATTCCCTAAAACACAGTCGGCAGCATGCCCGCTGACCTCGGCCCCGGCTGCAGTTAGCAGCAAACAATTACGTGAACTGAATCTTAAATTGCGTAAAATAGAATCCAGTACAGAGGGTTCCTGATCTGATGAGTGCACAGGCAATACAGCCCTATACATTGCTCGATGATGCTGACTGTGACAAACGCATTCTGCGCGCGCGGGAAATATTGGGTGAACGCCTGGTAATACTGGGTCATCATTATCAGCGTGATGAAGTATTCAAGCATGCTAATTTTACCGGTGACTCTTTAAAGTTATCGCGACAGGCCGCTGCTTCAAAAGCCGATTACATCGTTTTTTGTGGCGTGCATTTTATGGCTGAAGTGGCGGACATCCTTTCACGTCCCGAGCAAATTTCAATTTTGCCTGATTTATCAGCCGGTTGCTCGATGGCTGATATGGCCGATTTACAGCATGTAGAAGCTGCCTGGCGGGAACTATCTGAAGTATTAAATCCCGATGAGAGCATTACACCTGTTACCTATATAAATTCTGCGGCAGATTTAAAAGCTTTCTGTGGCGAGCATGGCGGCATTGTCTGCACCTCAACCAATGCACGCCATGTGCTTGACTGGAGTTTTAAACAACGCGAAAAAGTGCTGTTTTTCCCGGACCAGCACCTGGGTCGAAATACCGGTTACACCATGGGTATTCCACTTGATGAAATGGTGGTATGGGATTATGACAAACCCCTTGGCGGTTTGAGCGTAGAACAGATTCAACAGGCAAAAATCATCTTATGGAAGGGGTTCTGTTCAGTACATCAAATGTTTCAGCCAGAGCAGATAGATAACTTCAAACAGAAGTACCCGGAAACAAAAATCATTTCACACCCTGAAAGTCCATTTGAAGTCTGCCAGAAATCCGATTATATTGGCTCTACAGAATATATAATTAATACAATAAGCGAGGCTGAAGCGAATACGCGCTGGCTGGTGGCAACGGAACTAAACCTGGTTAATCGATTACATGAACAGTTTAAGCATGAAGGTAAAAATGTACATTTCATGTCGCCAAATGTGTGCATGTGTTCAACCATGTTCCGCATCGACCCGCAACACCTGGCCTGGGTACTGGAAAACCTGGTTGATGGCCATGTGGTCAATCAGGTCAGCGTGCCAGAAGATGTTGCCAGGCAGGCAAAACTGGCGCTTAATCGTATGCTGGATGTTTCACCCTAACATTAAAGCAAATATTTACAATGCGTGAAGCTGTTGTACTAGTACATGGTTTATGGAGTGTGGCAGGAGTTGATCTGCTAAGGTTGCGTAATCGTCTTTCCGGTGCCGGTTATGAGTGTCATTCTTTTAACTATCATGTATGGGGCAAACCGCCTGCTGATATAGCCGTTAAACTTCACCAGTTTATCGAAAAAATCGATGCCCCGGTTATCCATATTGTGTCGCATAGTTTTGGCGGCATTGTGACATTGCATTTATTTGACCAGTTTCCCTTTGCCACCCCACAGGGACGCGTCGTATTGCTGGCGTCACCGGTGAACGGCAGCGCCGTGGGCAGACGCCTCAGCGCCATTCCGATGACACGGTGGATGTTAGGCCAAAGCCATGTTAATGGCCTGTTTGGTGATGTGCCGGCATGGAACAGTTGGCATGATATTGGTATTATTGCAGGTAATATTCCAATAGGCCTCGGGCTGGTGGCAGGCGGGCCGCAACTTCCACATGATGGTACGGTTTCGGTTGAAGAGGCCCAGCTGAAAGGTGCAACGGATTCAATTGTTATGCCGGTGAGTCACCTTGGAATGTTAATGTCATCATCTGTGGCGTCACAGGTAATAATTTTCCTGCGCACGGGTAAGTTTGACCGCGAGACGACTACGCCGTTACTGGATGCTGAGCCGGCTTAGTGTGTTTTTCCCTTATCTTTTTGCTTGTCATCTTGACCAATAGGGAAAGATCTTGCTTCTCGCTCCTGTGCTTCTCTTAGGAATTAAATGTTATTTGTCTTTAAATTACAACTATGTCTTTTGGGCATCGCGGGTCTCGCCCCGCTGGCGAGTTACTCTTTTGGGCTGCTGGCTAAATTTGTAGGAACAAATTTGAACAAGCGCTGCTTGGCCCGAAGGGTGGATTACATGGATGTAATCCATAAAGAAAAGCAACTCGCCGTAAAAGGCGAAACTCGTCCTGTCTGAAATAACAAAAAGCTGATATTTGCAGCGGATAAATTAACAATCACCATTACCCAAAACCCTTAGCCGACAGTACGCCACAATGGTAGACTCTACATCACTATTTTTGCGATAAGCACAAAAAAAGCATAAGAATAACGGGAGTGCATTATGGCTGGCCACAGTAAATTTGCGAATATCAAACATCGCAAAGCTGCCCAGGATAAAAAGCGCGGAAAAATTTTCACCAAGCTGATCCGGGAAATTACCGTGGCGGCACGCGGTGGTGGGGGTGGTGATGTCGCATCCAATCCTCGACTGCGTCTTGCTGTAGATAAAGCACTTGGCGCTAACATGACCCGCGATACCATTGAACGCGCCATTAAACGTGGTACTGGTGAGGGTGATGATACTAATTACGAAGAAATCCGTTATGAAGGTTACGGCCCGGCTGGTACAGCCATTATGGTTGATTGTCTGACAGATAATCGTAAGCGCACGGTTTCTGAGGTGCGTCATGCTTTCACTAAAGCCGGTGGCAATTTAGGCACGGATGGTTCGGTAGCTTATATGTTTACCCGTAGTGGTGTGTTGATGTATCCACAGGGCAGTGATGAAGACGCTATTATGGAGGCTGCGCTGGAAGCGGGTGCCGAGGATGTTGCAAGTAATGATGATGGCAGTGTTGAGGTGATCACTACTTTTGAAGATTTTATTTCGGTAAACGATGCGATGGTTTCCACAGGATTTGAACCTGAAGTTGCTGAGGTGGTTGAAAAAGCGGCTAATATGGTTGATGTCACACTGGATGATGCGGAAAAAATCATGCGCCTGATTGATACCCTGGAAGATCTGGATGACGTGCAGGAAGTACATACTAATGCGGATTTTTCAGATGAAGTTATGGAGCAATTGTCTTCTTAAATCATGGCAAACTATGTAGGTTCGAATTTATTCGGACAACAGCACCAATATTTCCTCGATTCGTCCGAATAATTCGAACCTACAAAGGCAAAACTAATGAGTTATATAATTTAAGTGTCAGAAAAAACACGTATTATAGGCATAGACCCCGGATCTCGTAGTACCGGTTATGGTGTGATTGATAGTGATGGCCTGCGTCATACTTATATAACTAGTGGGTTTGTAAAAATCGCAGGTGATGAATTACCTGCTCGTTTAGGTATGATTTTTAATGAAATCAGCGCTATTATCGACAAGTGGCAGCCGCGGACGATGGGCGTTGAACAGGTCTTTGTAAATAAAAATGTGGATTCTGCGCTTAAACTTGGTCAGGCACGAGGTGCGGCAATTTGCGCCGGCATAAATGCACAACTGGAGGTGGGTGAATATACCCCGCGTGCGATTAAAAAAGCAGTGGTAGGCAATGGAGCAGCTGAGAAACAACAAGTTCAACAGATGATGAAGATATTGCTAAAACTTGATTTTGTGCCGCAGAGTGATGAGGCGGATGGTCTGGCCATTGCTGTTTGCCATGCCCATCATATGCATGTTAAAACGCTGGGACTTGTCACCAAGGTTCGAGGTGGTCGATGGAGATGATACTGTCATGATCGGGCGTTTAACCGGTGTCCTGTTAGAAAAGCAGCCGCCAGCCATATTAATTGATGTGCAGGGCGTAGGTTATGAACTCGAGGCATCAATGTCCACGTTTTATAACTTACCGGAGTGCGGCGAAACGATCACCCTGCATACGCACATGGTGGTTCGCGAAGATGCTCAGCTGTTATACGGGTTTTTTTCACAGTCTGAACGCCTGATGTTTCGCACGCTAATAAAGATCAGTGGTGTCGGGCCTAAACTTGCGCTGACTATTCTTTCCGGCATGAGTGCAGAGGATTTCTCGCGCTGTATTATGGAAGGGGATAGCAAGGCCTTAACGCTGTTGCCCGGTGTAGGTAAAAAGACAGCTGAACGCCTGGTGGTAGAACTGAAAGACCGTCTGGTAAAAGACGATTCAATCAGATTGCCGGGTACGGCTGTGAAAGTGGAAAGGCAGGAAAATCCGGTGAATGATGCAGTCAGTGCATTAATTTCCCTGGGTTATAAAGCACAGCAGGCAAGCCAGATGGTGCGTGCGCTGGAGGTAGAGGACAAATCAACTGAAGAAATTATTCGTGCTGCGCTACAAGGGGGAGCTAAATGAGTGATAACCCGGTTTTGTCGGCAGAAAGTATAGATGGCGAGGTAGCAATCGATCGTGCCATTCGTCCGCAATATTTAAAAGATTACCGTGGACAGCCCGCTGTGACTGAGCAACTGGATATTTTTATTCCAGCTGCCAGGGCGCGTAAAGAAGCGTTAGACCACATTCTTTTCTTTGGCCCGCCGGGTTTGGGTAAAACCACGCTGGCGCATATTGTCGCCAATGAAATGGGCGCCAACCTGCATTCAACGTCTGGCCCAGTTTTAGAAAAACAGGGTGACCTTGCTGCGTTGCTGACCAATTTAGAACCACACGACGTATTATTTATTGATGAAATTCATCGTTTAAGTGCTGTTGTCGAGGAGGTTCTGTATCCGGCAATGGAAGACCATCAACTGGATATCATGATTGGTGAAGGCCCGGCGGCACGTTCGATTAAGCTTGATTTGCCACCGTTTACCCTGGTTGGCGCTACCACGCGAGCAGGTTCCCTGACCTCACCATTGCGTGACCGTTTTGGCATCGTGTTACGGCTGGATTTTTATGCAATGAATGATTTAAGCTACATCGTTAAACGTTCATCAGCTATCTTAAACGTGCAAATAGATGATGCAGGCGCGGCTGAAATGGCCAGGCGCGCCAGAGGTACGCCACGTATTGTCAACCGCCTGTTACGCCGGGTGCGTGATTATGCAGAAGTTAAAGGCGATGGTTATATAGATGAAGATATTGCGGCAAAGGCACTGGAGTTATTAAAGGTTGATCCGCTTGGTTTTGATATAATGGACAGACGCTTATTGCTTGCCATTATTGAGAAATTTAATGGCGGTCCAGTGGGTGTGGAAAACCTGGCGGCGGCCATTGGTGAAGAACGCGATACCATTGAAGATGTGATAGAGCCTTATTTGATACAGCAGGGCTATTTAATGCGTACGCCAAGAGGGCGAATAGCAACAGCAAATGTGTATAAACATTTTGGTTTGCATGCGCCGGACAACCTGAGCAACGACCAGAGCAATGACCTGAGAAGGGAAGTGGGCAAGGAACCTGTGCAAGAACCAGATATGTTCAAATAAGCGTTTTCATAATAACTGATTTTATTAAGGCAGCTTAAAAACCAGCTTAACCCTGATATATTCCCATTGTCTGCATCCCTGTGAAATCTCCGGGTTAACAATAACAAAATATAATAATAAGTAATGAGCTCAAGATTAACGGAATTTTTCTGGCCGGTACGTGTCTACTACGAGGATACAGATTCAGGCGGTGTGGTTTATTATGCTAATTACCTGAAATTTATGGAGCGTGCGCGTACTGAGTTGTTGCGTAGTATGGGGTATCAGCAGGACCAGTTACAACAGGAGCTGGGTATAATTTTTGCGGTACATAGCGCCAGTATTAAATATAAAAAACCAGCGAGATTTAATGATGAGCTAAACGTGGTAACATCCATTAGCTCTTTGGGTAAAGCGAGTATAAGTTTTAAACAATCTATTTATCTTCAATCGACCCGTAACGCGAATGGCTCGAATGACGCTATTACTGGATTGTTATCTGAGGCTGAAATTAAAATAGCCTGTCTAAATGCGAAAAAATTCACAGCGCAGAGTATTCCTGCATCAATAATTAAAAAAATAAATCAGGAGTTTTGTTGTGGAAACTGAAATGTCCCTGTTGTCCCTGGTCACACGTGCAAGTATTTTAGTACAGATGGTGATGATGATATTGCTGAGTGCTTCAGTGCTCTCATGGATTATTATCGTTTTGAAATACAAGGTGTTAAAACTGGCGAGGGAAGAGGCTATTCGATTTGAGGACCAGTTCTGGTCAGGAATCAATCTATCTGAGCTTTATCAGCAGGTTAAACGCAAAGCTGAAGCGCACCGTGGTGTAGCGCGAATCTTTGAAGTTGGTTTTGCGGAATATGTTCGCACCCATAAAAATAAAACAAACACAGAAATGATGCTGGCCAGTGTGCAACGCAGTATGAAAGTTGCTGTTGCACGTGAAGAGGATTATTTAGATTCACACCTGTCTTTACTGGCAACCATCGGTTCGATTAGTCCATATATAGGCCTGTTTGGTACGGTGTGGGGTATTATGCGTTCTTTTATTGCTCTGGGCGCAGTAGAACACGCAAGTCTTGCGATGGTGGCCCCAGGTATTGCAGAAGCATTAATTGCCACGGCTATGGGTCTTTTTGCAGCGATTCCAGCGGTGATTGCTTATAACCGTTATGCGGAAAAAGTTGACCGTTTATCCAGCACTTATGAAAATTTTGCAGAAGAATTTGCAACCATATTACAGCGCCAGAACACTGCCATGGGTGAAGCTGCATAATGGCTAAAAAACGCCGCGCAATGTCTGAAATCAACGTGGTGCCTTACATCGACGTTATGCTGGTGCTGCTAATTATTTTTATGATAACGGCGCCAATTGTTCAGCAGGGAGTTGAAGTTGAATTGCCAAAACTGGCCGCTAACTCTTTACCGCCCGAGCAACTGGAGCCGGTCATATTAACGGTGAGTAAAGCCGGTGATTATTATTTAAATATAGGGGACAACTTGAAAAAACCGGTAAGCGATGAGGTCGTTACGCAGCGCATTGCACTGGTGCTAAAACAGAAACCACAAACCCCGGTGCTGGTGCGTGGTGATAAAGAGGTTGATTATGGTGCAGTAACAACGGCGATGGTGTTGCTGCAATCGGCCGGTGTTGAAAAAGTCGGTTTAATGACTGAACAGCCGTAGCGTGAGTTTGACAGCAGGATAATATAGATGAACTCAGGCGGTTTATTTTCAGAAATCAAAAGCCATCCAAAGATTTTGTTACTGGTGATTCTGGTGCATATTGGCCTGGTGATACTGTTAAGTATCAACCTGTCCAGTGATGAGAAGCCACCGGTGCCAGCGGCAAAGAAGCATAACATCATTAATGCAGTGGCGGTCGATACAAAACAATATGATGAGCGCAAAAAGCAGGAAGAACTGGCTGCCCGGAAAAAAATCGAAGATAAAAAAGCTGCTGAGGCAAAGCGAAAAAAAGAGCTGGAGCGAAAAAAAGCCATTGAAAAGAATCGCTTAGCCGATAAAAAGAAAGCTGAAGAGAAAAAGAAAGCCGTAGAGGCCAAACGACAGAAAGAACTGGCTATCGCGAAAAAGAAAGAAACTGAAAGAAAAGCCAAAGAACAGGCCGCCAAAGAGAAAGCAGCCAAAGAGAAAGCAGCCAGAGAGAAAGCAGCCAGAGAAAAGAAGGAGCGGGAACTTAAAGAAAAACAAAAACTGGAAGCAGAGAAAAAACGTAAAGAAGAGGAAGAACGCCAGCGACGAGCAGAGGAAAAAGCCGAGTTTGAACGTGCTTTACTCGAAGAGGAAAGACGTGAAGAAGAAGCCAGGAAACAGGCTGAACGGGCAGTGATATTGCAGACACAACGCCAGCAATATATTATGCAAATTGCACAAAAAGTTGAAAATAACTGGCTGCGTCCAACAACGAATATTGATGGCTACAGTTGTGATGTAATTGTTAAGCAAACAATGATGGGTGACGTCATTGATGTTCAATTGCAGTCCTGCAGCAGTGATAATGCTTTTCAACGTTCGGTAGAGCGTGCCGTGCGTAAAGCGTCGCCTTTGCCATTGCCGCCAAACCCGGATGTGTTTGACCGGGAAATTTATTTTACCTTTAAGCCGCGTTAGAAAAAGATTAGTTGTAAGTTATAAGTTGGCAGTTATCAGTTAAAAGAGAAAATATTTATATGATTAAAAAAATAATAATTGGATTGTTTTGCCTGGGTTTCATTTCACAAGCGCAGGCAGTTTTAAAAATTGATATTACCGAAGGATATGAGGGAGCACTGCCTATTGCGATCATTCCGTTTCAATGGCATGGCAGTAAAAAAACAGTAGATGGAGATGTCTCTGCAATCATCGTTTCAGATTTAGCGCGTAGTGGCAAATTTTCCCCGGTAGCTGAAAAAGATTTAATCGCGAGGCCACAACAACCGGCTGATGTGCATTTTAAAACCTGGCGAATTGCAGGAATGGACCACATCGTAATAGGTAGCGTGACACGGCAGCCGGACGGGAAATATCAGGTACAGTTTCGATTAATTGATATTCTAAAAGCCAAGCAGGTATTAGGTTACAGTTTCTCGGCAACAGACAAAACGTTGCGGGATGTGGCTCACCAGATAAGTGATTATATATTTACCCATATAACAGGCTTGCCTGGCGCCTTTGGTACACGTATAGCCTATGTAACAGTACAGAGGGATCAGAAGGGCAGTGTTTCACGTTTGCAGGTATCAGACACTGACGGCTATAACCCGCAAACATTGCTGACTTCAGATCAACCGATTATGTCACCCGCATGGTCACCCGATGGTTCTGAACTGGCCTATGTTTCTTTTGAGAACGGACAGGCTGAAATTTTTACCCATAATATACGCACCGGTGTAAGAAAGAGCCGCTCTAAATTCAAGGGCCTGAATGGTGCGCCGGCGTGGTCACCCGATGGTACAAAACTCGCTGTTACCCTGTCTAAAGCCGGAAACCCGGATATCTACATATTAAATTTGAAAGACAATAAGCTGCAGCGAGTGACAAATCACTGGTCTATTGACACTGAGGCGGTGTGGTTGCCTGATGGGAAATCAATCGTTTATACCTCCAGTCGTAGCGGTAAGCCGCAATTGTACCAGCAGTCTATAACAGCGGATTCTCGTCCTGAACGATTGACCTATGAAGGTGGTTATAATGCCAGCGCCAGCATCTCTGCAGATGGCAAGCAGCTGGCTTATGTGCATGGTGAAGGCAATATTTATCGTATTGCGATTTTAGAGCTTGAAACGAAGTCATCAAGAATTTTAACTGACGGCCCACTTGATGAGTCACCGAAGTTTGCGCCAAACAATAGTATGATTTTGTTTGCGCGCCGCTCCATCCGTACTCACCGAAGACGCCGGTGTTGGGGGGGATGAACGGAGTGTAGTTTTCGGCCTTGACGTACCAGACTCCAAAGCCGATAAAGACGAGGACGACGGCTACTTTGATGACGACGACGACCGCATTGATGCTGGCCGATTCCTGGATGCCGCGGATGAGGAGCATGGAGACCATGCAGACGATGAAGACGGCGGGCAGGTTGATCATGCCGTAGACGATCTCGCCGCTGGGCAGGGCGACGGGCTGCCAGGGGCTTGCGATGAGTTCGACGGGAAGGTTGATGCCGAAATCGTGGCACAGGCTGACGACATAGGCGGACCAGCTTATGGATACCGTTGCGGCTCCCACTGCGTATTCGAGCACCAGGTCCCAGCCGATGATCCAGGCGACGAACTCGCCGATGGTGGAATAGGCGTAGGTGTAGGCGCTGCCGGCGATGGGAATCATCGTGGCGAACTCCAGTAGCAGAATCCGGCGAAGGCGCATCCTATCGCGGCGACCAGGAAGCTGAGCGCGATGGCGG
>CAVYHW010000051.1:0-16589 GCA_963768215.1 uncultured Gammaproteobacteria bacterium | reverse complement strand
GTGTCATTTGAGAAATCTTGTTGTCAGCATTGACGCCTAACTGAAACATGACAGGTGACTGATAAACAAAATCAGCATTGGCTTCGTTATACGCGATACGCTCACCGGTAATATTGCTAAATCTAAAGTTGGCAGGATCACCATCGTATTCGCCGGCTAAATGACATCCAATACAATTATTGGTCCATGCAGCATGGCACGAAGCACATTCCATGTTATCCGTATGGCTGAATCCACTAGTGAAAATGCCTGGATCTTCTTGCATCGGACCTGTCCCTGTATTTGCGTTGCCATCTGCACGGCCCATTGCGTAAGAAGCCATGGGGTTATAGATACGACGATTATTTAATGGGTTGGTCTTATTACTTGAGATGATCGTATCGCGTGTTTGCGGTAGATAATGTTTTTTACCATCGACACGGCTAACAAGGAAAAAGTTACCTGTCTCTTTTTCAAGTGTGACGTGACGTAATGGATTACCCTCCATATCAACAGCACAGTCAGACTTAAGGTCATCATAAGAGTAACAGGTTGTCGTTGGTGCATAGTTATCAATTGATCCGTGACAATTTTCACATCTAATAGCAACGACCTGTTCATCGCGGCTTTGAATATCTCCACCTGAATCATCACCTATTGCACCACCATGTAAATCACGACTACCATGACAATCTATACAGCCCATGCCTGCTTCGGCATGAACATCTGCAGGTGTATCATCACGATTGTCTCCATCGTAATCTTCAAAGGCCAGGTATTGGTCTGCATTTCTGCCGTTAAAGGTGTTGTTGTTAGCAACGCGATCAAATAAGCGATCATCATTGGCTGTATTCTGAAAATTATCAGGATTAGCCGGGTACTGGTTGTTGTTGGTAACGTCAGCATTTTGATCTAAACGTATTCCCCAGTATTGCATCACCGTACGATTGGTTCCCTGGTGACAACCGGCACAGGCTGTGTCCTGTATGCCCGTAACAAACTGGCCATTTGGCAATGTTTTAGCGACATTTTGAATGATATGTTTTGCGATATGAGGTCTTTCAGGGGCAACAATCTGGTCCGGGTTTGCCGGTTCAAATTTGTTAACATTGGGATCTGTGCTACGACTTTTACCATCAGGACTGTATTCCATATGACATGCCGTACAACCTGATGACCTGAAATCACCAAAACGATTGTTTGCGCCTGCGCTACCGAGATGACAATTGCCGCAGGTAAAAGCAGTTTGCTCTAAATATAAGCTTGCGAGAGCAGAGTTAGCTTTTACACGATTGGTTTTTTCTCGATCAGTTTGATCTCGATTCTTTCTATTTGCGGTAAAAAGGTCATTATTCAAATTTTGTGCAAGAAATTCAGAAATATTGTTATATAGCTGTGCATTGCCTTCCTGGCCAAACTGGCTAATGACAGGAAATTCTAATAATTGGCCAACGGCGCCAATGTCAGCATTCTCCGGGGTAAAATCCGGATCGATAACACTTCTAAAGGCAAGATCTGCCGCCGTGTCCTGGAATAAACCCACATGCTCAGGTATGTGATTCTCAATACCAGCAGCATAACTGGCGCCCGATAACATACCGGTTTCAGTTGCAATAGGGCTTTTCATTACCCAGTCAACATGTCTGCCGCCATGGCAAACGCCACAACTTCTACTATCAGAAACAACACGCAAATCGCCTGGATTAATAAATTGTAAATAATCGATACTTGAGTAAGTAACATTTCCAACAGTGTAATCAGGGAACTTATCGATTCCCGTAAGTGTCAGCCGATTGAAATAGGCGACAGGATCATTAAATTGTTGTAACTTGTCACCAATTTCAGGTGGTGGTGGTACGTGTGCTAAAAGTTTCGATGGTTCTCCACCATTACCGCCATGGCAAACCGTACAGCGTATTTTTTGCGCGCCAGCAAAAGGGTGAGGGTTGTTGAGACCTGCTCCGGTATAGTCATTTTTTTCGGCGCCGTTATGACATAACATGCAGCTCTCACCTCGTTCAAGTGATGCATAAGTGATTGCGATGCTATCAGTGCTTGAATTATTAGATACATCATAGGCTGTTACAGTAATTTCCGTCGTGCCCTCATCTAAAGGGATATCATTGACGATCCAGGGATTGACACCAGTAGCAACTCCACTTCTATTTGTATTGGTCGCCCATCTTACTTCAGCCACTTCGAAATCATCAGTAGCTTCACCGGCAATTGATATTTGATTTAAATCAGTTTGATGATTTTGAAGATCCGTCGGGGAAGTGATTTTTACGCTCGGTAAAGTGTTATCGATTATTACTTCCTCAATTGGAGGGGTTTCCTCAACTGGAGGGGCTTCCTCAATTGGAGGGGCTTCATCAATTGGAGTGGCTTCATCAATTAGAGGGGCATCACTGCCACCGCTTGAACATGCTGATACCAGGACAAGTAGGAACAGACAAAGTGGTCTGTTAATTCTATTTATAATAATCATTACTTCACCCAAAGAACCACAACATATACCCACAGGCAATGAAGTATGGTTGGCAATTAAATACAGGAATTATTTTTGAGAATTTAAGATTTTAAATTTTGGATTTAGGACAACTTGGCATCGATTGGTTTAAAATTTCTGGCAATAAAGAGATTATCACCTAACAATCCATAAATAAAATATAGCATGTTCTAGAGATTTTGTTGGAGGAATGACAGTTTTTGTTGAGGAACTGACAATTTCACTGAAAAAACATACACATATAATCGATATAAAAATATTATTTACAATTAACGCAAGTAAAACATTATTCAGGGCGTCAGTTTGTATGTTTAAGTGACTGAGATGAATATTTCAGGTTCGACTTTTTTCGGAGTAGTTTATGATCCAGTCGAACAGGATTTATATCATGCTATTGATGGACCAGGCGCCTACAAAAACAGGCAACTCATTTGCGTACCCCGGTTAGATCCTGAGCGATCGCTTATCCTGCACACCGACTTTAGTTTTGAGGCCCATCCATGGTTTGAAAAAACCAGCACTGGCCTGCAGAACATATCTCAATCCCTGGGACTAAACGGCGCAGCTATCAAATATAAAACTGGCGCCGCAATGAACGCCTGCAACATTCTTCAAGAGCCCAACACCTTTTACTTTAAATACCCTCGCAAGGGTAATAGTGGTGGCAGTATCTGGGACTTTGCAGCAACGGCCTGCCTTTTTTAATGAAGCGGTTGCAATAGCCTCTGATATTTTTGGGCTGCCCCTGGAACTCAACCGCATTGGCAGTACTTACGTGAACCATCGTGGCTCATTGTATGCCGGACAGCAAAAGGTGGCGGATGAGATTATTGAGTTATATAATAAACTGCAGTGAGGATAACCGGGGAATGTTGCTGGATCTCAATGAAGCAGTTGATACAGTGGCTAACTTGCATTGATTATGGGATAAGCGTAAAAACAGTATTTCAAATCTGTTACACAGGGTTAGCTCAGGTCTTTCATGTTCATAGTCTATGGAAAAGTTCCAGGTGAATAGTTGTATGATGTTGCATAATTAAACTGTCCGTGAAAGATAGTATGCTTCAGTCTGTCCCTGATTAGCTTTGATAAATGATTCTCATTTGTCACCGACATCATTTACATGACTTCTAAACCAGTAAATTAATATTTTTTAATGTGATAACATGAGAATCTTAAACAATTGAAAGGGAATTTTATGAAAATATATCTCGTGCTAACGCTGCTACTTGCCGCTCCTGTAAATGCTGGTATCTATAAATGGACCGACAGTAACGGAAATGTTCATTTTGGTGATCGGCCTGCCGATAGTCAATCGGCCACTGAGTTAAATATCAGGTCTAACAACCGTACTGGTGTTACAAATTCCTCTGGTAATAATAAAGAGCGAGAATACCTGTTAGAAAAAATAGAAGAAGAAAAAATTGCAGATGCTGAGGCAAGAAAAAAACAGGTTGCCTTAAACAAAAAGCGTCGAAAACTTTGTAATCAATACAAAGTTCAGTATCAAAAACAAATTCAATCTAACCAGATATACACAATGTCGCCTGATGGTGAGCGTACGTATTTATCTGATAAAGAACGTGCTGCAAGAAAGAAAAAAATTGGGAAGGGTATTTCCAAGTATTGCCATTAGCCTCCTTTTGCTGTTATGGCGCAGCAATTACGTTGTTGTTCTGGAAGTCGGCTGATCTCTTGAATACCGTTTTTGATAGAGAGTGAAGGATGAAGTATTTATCTTGGCCAGAAATGTTTGCTCTATTTTTATCGCTCTTAAGTTTTTCTGTCAATGCTGAAATTTATAAATGGGTGGATAGTAAGGGTAAAGCTCACTTTACTGATAATCCACCTGCCAATAAAGCAGTGGAAGAGGTTGAATTAAAGATAAATACTTATTCTGCTGTAGAAATTACACCGTTGATTGAACGTTTGAGCAAGGGTGATAAAGTCGTTTTATATACCACAGACTGGTGCAGTGTGTGTAAACGGGCTAAACAGTACTTTAATGATAATAATATTTCATATGTGGAATACGATGTTAATAAAAGTAAAATCGGCAAGATTGATTTCAAATTACTTCGAGGCAAAGGCGTGCCTGTAATAATCGTTGGAAAAAAAAGGATGAACGGATTTACTGTTTCAAAATTTAAAAGATTATATGAAGAGCAGATGAAACAAAAAGTATTGAAGGCGGTGGAAGGGGTTGATGTCAATCCGTCTTAATATGTTGTAACACAGGCTTTATCTGATATTTTTTATAGCCTATTGACATCTATTAATAGAAGCAGCGCAATAGAAAACGCTAGACCATTCAGAATGGCCCTGAGCGCTTCAATTCAAGACGAAAAACTAATGTGAAAGAATGTAACCAATGCGGAAAATGCTGTATCAAATACAGTAACGGTGATTTATCTGCTTCGAATTCTGGGGACAGTATACCTAATTAGAACTAATCAGTTCTTATTAAGTATACTGTCCCCTGATTCAGCTCGACTTCAGCTTCGGATTCGCAGTTATCATTTGTCACCGCCCCCTTTAAAACCATAACTTGAACATCGCTCCCCCTGAATAAGATAACAAAAATTAAAGAATATCAATGTTATGCCGACCCATTAGAGTACAACAATCTAATTGCATGCCGAAATAAGTTATAGTGCATAAAAAAAATTATATTTACCAACAATATCAACTTATCACTATGAACAAAAATAAACGCGCGCACAAGCGCATAGAACTACCAGCCAAAGTAACATTGAGCCATTCAAATATTGGTGAAGTCATTCTCAATCTACGTGATATATCTGATGGTGGTGTCTATGTAAAATGTGACAACCCTGAGCTGTTACCCATTGGCGCCAAAGCCCAAATGCAGGTTGTCAATAAGGAAATAGAAATGCCCATACTGGATGTAATCGTTGTTCGCAAGGACGCAGAAGGCATGGGCATGAAATTCGAGGAAAAGTAGACAATAGGGTACCGACAGAAGCGTGCTGACTTTCACGGACAGTTAAATTAACAATTGCTCTCTGACACGAATGGCACTTACTTAACGGCTAACCAATTGATTTAACATGTAAATCTTTTTACCAGCTAACGAATTTCGGTAGGATGTGGTGAGGTACGAACCGCATCTTCGCGATGATGCGGTTGACCCACCACATCGCACCCTAGACTTTTGTCTTATAAATCATTGAGTTGTAGCTTAAGTAAGTGCCATTCCTCTCTGACACCTATTAATAAATATTCAGTGAAAATGCCGGGTCACTTTTGAATGCAATTTAACAACGAAACACTAATATGAAAGAATGTAATCAATGCGGAAAATGCTGTATCAAGTACAGTAACGGTGATTTATCTGCTTCAGTTGCTCAAATAGACTATTGGGAAAATTACCGGCCTGAGATATATCGCTACGTGAACGAAGGTAATATCTGGACTGATCCCGATACAGGCAAGCAGATAGAACTGTGCCCCTGGTTAAGAAAAGTGCCCAATCAAAATAAGTATACCTGCGATATCTATTATGACCGTCCTGACGATTGCAAATACTATCCTTCTACCATCGATGAAATGGTGATCGACGCGTGCGAGATGCTGGAAGTAAAAGATCTGTCTAATCCGAAACAGGCACAGAAGGCGTTAGATATAATTATGCAAGATAGTCGTTCGCCATTTGCGTAAGCCCTTTATTGTTAACCTATTACATCAGTAGTCATGAGCTTTTAAGCTATTAAAGCCCCTGATCTGTTATCATGCTTCGCTTCTCAACACACCGTAAAGATTGATTTCCCGTGATAACAAACAGCTTCTCATCACTGCCTTTAACGCCTGAGTTTTTAGCCAATCTTAAATCGCTGGAATATCTATCCATGACGCCGATACAGGAACAAAGTCTACCCGCGATTCTAGAAGGCAAAGACGTAAAGGCACAGGCAAAAACGGGCAGTGGTAAAACGGCTGCTTTTGGTATTGGTTTGCTGCACCAGCTTGATGTGCAGAATTATCAGGCTCAGGCACTGGTGCTTTGTCCAACGCGTGAACTTGCTGACCAGGTAAGCAAAGAAATTCGTCGCCTGGCGCGTCCTGTTGCTAATACTAAAATTCTCGCCCTGTGTGGAGGGGCGCCGATAGGTCCGCAATTTGCATCACTGGATCATCAGCCACATATCGTGGTCGGGACACCGGGGCGAATATTAAAACATTTACAAAAAGGCACGCTAAAGCTGGATAGCCTGAAAACACTGGTGCTGGATGAAGCAGATCGCATGCTGGATATGGGCTTTCATGATGACATCATGCGCATTATTGATAAAACACCTGCTCAAAGACAAACGCTTTTGTTTTCTGCGACCTACCCGGATGAAATAAAAGACATTAGTCATGCCATTCAACAAAATCCTGTTGATATTCACGTGGAAAGTTTGCATGACGATAAAAACATAAAACAGGTCTTCTATGAAATAGATAAAGGTGCAAGGACTGAAACACTGGTTGATCTATTGCAGCATTACTGTCCTCAGTCCTGTGTCGTGTTTTGTAATCGAAAACAGCAATGCCATGAGCTGGCTGAAGAATTAAAGCGACAGGGTTTTCATGCCCTGGCCCTGCATGGCGATCTTGAGCAAAAAGAACGTGACCAGGTATTAGTTCAGTTTTCTAATAAAAGCATTCCAGTTCTTATCGCAACCGATGTTGCCGCCCGTGGACTCGATATTAAAGATTTAAGTGCTGTAATTAATTATGAGTTATCACCCGACCCGGAAGTCCATATTCATCGTATTGGGCGTACCGGCCGTGCAGGTAACGAAGGTCTAGCCTTAAGTTTGTTCACCGCATCAGAAGCACCCAAAGTTAATGCAATTGAAGCTTATCAAAACAGTCCTGTTAGTTTTGAAGAAACAGCATCACTTAAAACGCAGCATGGCGCTGAATCCGGCTGTGCAGGCAAACTTAAATCACCAATGGTAACACTGTGTATAAGTGCCGGCCGTAAGCATAAAGTTCGTGCAGGGGATATACTGGGTGCATTGACTAAAAACACCAATCTGCCTGGCAAGACAATTGGAAAGATTGATATTTTTGATATCGTTTCTTATGTGGCAGTTGAACAGGCTATTGCCAATCAGGCTTTGAAAATTCTATCGGAAGGCAAGATTAAAGGACGTAAGTTCAGGGTTCGGAAACTTAAATAATTGTAATTAGAGTCTGATTCTAATGAAAAGGGGCTCGGGGTATAGTGCAGTCAATGGTAGCGCTGTTTACAGTTGTTGTTTTTTAACAACTTAAACGACCTACGCTGGGATTAAAACAGGAATAATATCCTGCTTAATTCCTACTGTGCTTATTTATTGAGGTTGGTTTATACCATCAATCAATAGATAAGCTATTGATATAGATAAGATATTAAATGGTCGGGACGACAGGATTTGAACCTGTGACCACTACACCCCCAGTGTAGTGCGCTACCAGACTGCGCTACGCCCCGAATATTGCTATAGATTACACGAAAGTGATTTGAATCGAAACTATCCTTTTGAATAATCACCGGTTTATTTTAAACATAAAAAAGACCAGCTAGTACTGGTCTTTTTTTATGTAAATTTATTTGCATTATTTAAGCATAACAAGCAGACCTTCCAGTTCATCTCTCATCTGACGGATGATCTGCTGACTTTGGGAATTGTCATCTGCAACTTCTTCACCCGTTAGCTTTTGTCTTGCGCCACCGATGGTATAACCCTGATCGTAAAGCAAACTGCGAATCTGACGGATCAGTATCACATCATGACGTTGATAGTATCTTCTATTACCACGGCGTTTAACCGGTTTTAATTGAGCAAATTCCTGTTCCCAGTAACGCAAAACATGTGACTTAACACCACATAATTCACTGACTTCGCCTATGGTGAAATAACGTTTTCCTGGTATTACTGGTAATTCGTTATTATTGCTGGCTTCCAGCATATGCCTCTACTCTTTGTTTTAATTTTTGTCCGGGTCTAAAGGTTACGACACGACGAGCTGAAATAGGAATTTCTTCCCCTGTTTTTGGGTTGCGCCCTGGTCGTTCTGTTTTATTTCTTAGAACAAAATTTCCAAAACCGGAAAGCTTAACATGATTAGCGTCACCCAACGCCGCACGTACTTCTTCAAAAAACAGTTCAACCAGTTCTTTGGCTTCGCGCTTATTTAAGCCCAGTTCTTCGTATAAACTTTCTGCCATATCGGCTTTCGTCAATGCCATACCTACTCCCGAAGTGTAGCAGCAAATTGTTGATTTAGTGTAGAAACGATATTTTGAATTTCCGAGTCTACTTCCAGATCGGTAAGAGTGCGCGAAAACTCCTGTAAAATCAAGCCGAAAGCAACACTTTTTCTACCTTCTGACACCCCTTTTCCATGATAAACATCAAATAATTGCGTTTCTTTAACTAAATCGGATGATGTCTCATTAATTGCTGCCAAAATATCAGATACCGGTATGCCTTCATCAACCAGTATCGCAAGGTCTCGTCTGACTTCAGGAAAGCGTGATAATGAAGAAAATACCGGAATTTTATTATTCGCAATGGCCGACTGTTTTAACTCAAAAACATAAACACGCTGTTCTATATCCAGCGCTTTTTGTACTTCAGGGTGTAACGCCCCTACCCAGCCTGCAATCTCATCATTCTGCTTGATACAGGCGCTCTGCCCTGGATGTAATGCCGGATGCTGCGCTGCTGTAAACACCGAGCTGGTAGCGGAAAATGATAACAATGCCTCAACATCCGATTTAACATCAAAAAAATCCACTTTACGGCTTGTTTCGGACCATTGCTGATGATGGATATCGCCGCAGATAACACCTGAAAACATCGGCTCCTGATTGATTGCATCAATACCCACTGTTTCAGATTCTGAACCAGACTTCTCAGGTTTGAAACACAAACCCGTTTCAAACAGCCGTACACGATCCTGCTGGCGATTGACATTGTATTTCAGCGCACTGAGCAATCCTGGCCACATGCTGGTGCGCATAACCGACATTTCTGAAGACAGCGGATTGGCCAATGCAATGGTTTGTGACTCAGGGTCCAGAATCTTTTGCCATTTCGGATCAACAAAACTGTAGCTGATTGCCTCAAAGTAACCGCGGTTTACCAGGCATTTTTTAATTTCAATCAATGAATTTCTTGCTTCCGGCTGCGACTCTATAATCGCATGATAGCTAGGTCTTGTACGCGGAATATTGTTATATCCATAGATACGAACAACTTCTTCAAGCAAATCTGCCTCGATCTGTATATCAAATCTGAAACTGGGCGACTTAACCAGCCAGCCATCAGAGTATGTTTTCACCTGCATGCCCAGTCGCTGTAAAATCCCAGTAACATCTTCATTGCTTAATTCAATACCCAGCACACGTTTAATCTGGTTTGAACGCAGCTGTATCGGTAAAGAATCTTCGGGGTGTGATGCAGTCTTATGTTCAATCACCGGGCCGACTTCACCACCGCAAATATCACGAACCAGTTCAGTAGCGCGTTCGATGGCATGCACCTGTAACTGCGTGTCAACACCACGCTCAAAACGATGTGACGAGTCGGTATGCAGTCCGTAACTGCGCGCTTTACCTGCGATGATTTCCGGCTTAAAGAAGGCGCTTTCCAGGAAAATATCCGTTGTAGAATCATCAATGGCAGAATCTTCACCACCCATCACACCAGCCAGCGCCAGCACTTTTGAATCATCTGCTATCACCAGCGTGTTTTCCTGAAGATCGATAGTTTTACCGTCCAGTAGTGCAACTTTCTCTGCATTTTTAGAAAAACGAACAACAATTTTTCCACTTAGTTTATGCAAATCAAAGGCGTGCATGGGCTGCCCCAGTTCCAGCATGACATAATTGCTAATATCAACCACTGGACTTAAACCGCGAATACCGCCACGCCGTAAACGTTCAAGCATCCACAATGGGGTTTGTGCTTTAACATTAATGCCTTTGATTACGCGGCCGGTGTAATGAGTACAGGCTTCATCGGCCTCAATCTCAACCGGAAACTCATCAGTAATAGTCTGTTTATAAGGCTCCCACTGCTGCTCAGAAACTTCACACTGGTTGAGTGCACCGAGCTCACGCGAAATACCTTCGATACTTAAGCAGTCGCCACGATTCGGTGTTAAGTCCAGTTCGATAATATTGTCATCGAGCTGTAAATATTCTCGTATGTCCTGTCCCAGTGGCGCATCGTCAGGCAGTTCCATTAAGCCTTCTGCCCCAGTGACGACATGTCCAGCCAGACCCAGTTCTTTTTCCGAGCACAGCATGCCGGATGACTCGACACCGCGCAGTTTCGCCGGTTTTATCTTCCACGATTCCCCCGCTTCAGGTCCCGGCAATACCGCGCCGATCTTCGCCAGCGGAATAACCAGGCCCTGCCTGACATTGCTGGCGCCACAGACAATCTGCAGTGTTTCATTGCCATCCGTTACCTGGCAGACATTTAGCTTGTCCGCGTCCGGGTGTTTTTCCAGTGATTCAACTCTGGCGACAACAACCTCTGTAAAATCTCCAGCAGCCGGCTCGACACTGCCGACTTCCAGTCCCGCCATGGTCAACTGGTCGCACATTTCCTGTGTTGATATATCAGGGTTAACCCGGCTTCTTAACCATTGTTCGCTAAATTTCATCAACTGCTCCTACGCGAACTGCTGCCAAATTGCTGCAGGAATTTGAGGTCATTTTCGAAAAACAGGCGTAAATCATTGACTCCATATCGCAACATGGCCAGACGCTCTACGCCCATACCAAAAGCATAACCGGTGTATTTTTCGGTATCAATGCCCGCTGATTCAAATACTTTTGGATGCACAATGCCACAACCAAGAACTTCTAACCAGCCGGTATGGCCGCACACGCGACAGCCTTCACCTTCACACATCACGCATTGAATATCGACTTCTGATGAGGGCTCGGTAAACGGAAAATACGAAGGACGAAAACGTGTCTGTAAATCTTCGTTTTCAAAAAACTGTTTTAGAAAATCAGCCAGCGTACCCATTAAATCAGCAAAACTCACGTTCTCGTCAACCAGCAAACCTTCAATCTGGTGAAACATCGGGGTATGCGTTAAGTCTGAATCACAGCGATAAACACGTCCCGGCGCAATAATACGCAGCGGTGGTTTTTCAGTTTCCATGTGCCTGACCTGGACCGGCGAGGTATGAGTGCGCAACAGAGTATTGGCATCAAAGTAAAAGGTATCGTGCATTGCCCGCGCCGGATGATGCGAAGGAATATTCAATGCTTCAAAATTATGGAAATCATCTTCGATTTCAGGGCCCTGTTCAACAGTAAAACCCAGTCGTGAAAAAAGGCCTTCGATTCTTTCCATGGTCCTTGTTACAGGATGCAACCCACCCATATTCTGCCCACGACCCGGTAATGTTACATCGACCTTTTCACTGGCCAGTCGGGCGTTTAATTTTTCGTGTTCCAGCGTTTGCCTGCGTTGATCAATCGCCTGCTGCACTTCACGTTTTGCATTATTGATGTCCTGACCAGCGCCTTTTCTTTCGTCCGCAGGCAACTGACCCAGTGTTTTCAGCAATGAGGTCAACTCACCTTTTTTACCCAGGTAATTAACCCGGACCTGGTCTAAAGCTTCCAGATTGTCAGCCGCATTGATTGTAGCAAGTGCATCTGCGGTTAACTTTTGTAGGTCCACACTCAACTCCCGTATGAAGTATTTTTAAAACCTTTTCACCACAGAGGCACAGAGAGCACAGAGTAAGACATCTTTTGTATAGTTAGCGCCGAAGGCGTATAACAATAAAAAACTCTGTGTCCTCTGTGCCTCTGTGGTGAAAATCTCGTTGTTTTATTTTTACAATAAAAAAGGGGAAGTGCGCACTCCCCCTTTTTGTACTGATCCGGCTTATTTAGGCGATGTCGCCTAACACAGGCAGGCAGTCTTAAGCTGCGAGTGCTGCTTTTGCCGTATCAGCGATTTTGCTAAAGGCAGCCATATCATGCACGGCCAGATCAGCTAAGACTTTACGATCGATTGCAACGTCTGCTTTAGCCAGGCCATTGATTAAACGGCTGTATGACATACCACACTCATGTGCAGCTGCATTAATACGTACAATCCATAGTGAACGGAAAATACGTTTTTTCACACGGCGGTCACGATAAGCATATTGACCCGCTTTAATAACTGCTTGATGTGCTACACGGTAAACGCGACTACGCGCACCATAATAACCTTTTGCTTTGGCTAAAACTTTTTTATGTTTAGCTCTGGCCTGTACGCCTCTTTTTACTCTTGGCATTGTTACAACTCTCTATTAATTCTGACTCTGCTTATACGTATGGCAGCATGCGTTTAAGCATCTTAGTATCATTCTCATGCACCTGAACGTCATCACGTAAGTGACGTTTACGCTTGGTGCTCTTTTTGGTCAATATATGACGACGATGTGATTGACCACGTTTAAATCCGCCGGTACCATTTTTACGGAAACGCTTCGCAGCACCCCGGTTTGTTTTCATCTTAGGCATGTGCCTTCTCCAAAACTTCTAAAATAGTTATAAGTTTGAAGTTGTAAGTTTTAAGTTTAAAAGCGAAAAACTTACAACTTCAAACTTATAACTTATAACTTAAATCTGTTACTTTGTTTTCTTGGGTCCTAAAACCATCACCATCTGGCGACCTTCCATACCCGGCATCTGTTCAACGTTAGCGATTTCTTCCAGGTCAGCCACAACACGTTTCAACAATTCCATGCCCAGTTCCTGGTGCGCAAACTCACGCCCTCTGAATCGCATGGTTACCTTGGTCTTATCACCATTTTCAAGAAACTTGGTTAGCTTATTGAGCTTGACCTTATAGTCACCCACCTCGGTACGAGGGCGGAACTTTATTTCTTTCACCTGGGTGCGACGCTGTTTCTTCTTCGCCCCCTGTTTCTTCTTGCTGTTTTCGAACCTGAATTTTCCAAAATCCATTATCCGACAAACAGGCGGCTCTGCATTGGGAGAAACTTCAACTAAATCCAATCCGACGTCTACTGCTTTTGCTAGCGCCGCCTCGCTCGTCATGATCCCAAGTTGTTCACCTTCATGGTCAATAACCCGTACTTCAGGATAAGTGATGTCGCTATTAATGCGCGTCTTTTTTGGTGCAGCGATAGTTTTATTCCTCCAAAACAGCATGACCGCGGCGCGCGATCTCTAACGAAAACCTGCTGGCTATCTCGTCTATCGACATAGCTCCCAGATCTTCACCACTTCGCGTGCGGACGGCCATTGTATTCGTTTCAAGCTCCTTATCACCTACTACCAGCATGTAGGGAACCCGTTGTATAATGTGCTCGCGAATTTTATAGCCTACCTTCTCATTTCTCAAGTCCAATTCGACCTTAAATCCCTGCGAAGCAAGATTTTTTTGCATTTTTTTGGCAAATTCGGCCTGTTTGTCAGTAATATTGAGAATCACGGCGTGAACCGGCGCCAGCCAGAGCGGAAATTTAGCCTCGTGCTCTTCGATCAAAATACCGACAAATCGCTCAACAGAACCCAGGATGGCACGATGCAACATCACCGGTACATGTTTACTGTCATCGGCAGCGATATATTGCGCATCCAGTCGACCCGGCATGGAGAAATCAACCTGCATGGTGCCACACTGCCATTCACGCCCCAGGCAGTCGCGTAATACAAATTCTATTTTCGGCCCATAAAAAGCACCTTCACCGGGCTGCAGCTTCCAGTCCAGTTTTTTATTGTCAAGCGCCACTTCCAGTGCTTTTTCAGCTTTGTCCCAGGCCGCATCATCACCCACGCGCTGTTCAGGCCGTGTTGATAGCGCTACCTGTATATCGGTAAAACCAAAATCCGCATACACTTCATAAACAAGGTCAATAAAGGCTGAAACCTCATCCTGCAACTGGTCTTCAGTACAGAAGATATGGGCATCATCCTGTACAAAATTCCTTACCCGCATCAAACCATGCAGGGTACCGGAAGGTTCATTGCGGTGACAGGAACCAAATTCAGCCAGCCGTAAGGGTAAATCACGGTAACTTTTCAGCCCCTGGTTAAACACCTGAATATGACAGGGGCAGTTCATCGGCTTGATGGCATATTCGCGGTTTTCGGAGTTCGTGGTAAACATCATATCACCAAACTTGTCCCAGTGGCCCGATTTCTCCCACAGGCTACGGTCAACAATTTGCGGGGTATGAATTTCCTGATAATCGTGCTGACGCAATTTTTCGCGAATATAGTTCTGTACCGTCAGATAAACTGACCAGCCCTTGTCGTGCCAGAACACCATACCCGGTGCTTCTTCCTGCATATGAAAGAAATCCAGCTTTTTGCCCAACTTTCGATGGTCGCGTTTTTCAGCTTCTTCCAGCCGATGCAGATAAGCATTTAGCTGTTTCTTGTCCGGCCATGCGGTGCCGTAAACGCGCGTCAGCATTTCATTATCGGAATCACCGCGCCAGTAGGCGCCGGCAACTTTCATCAGTTTGAAGCCTTTACCCAGTTTGCCGGTACTGGGCATGTGCGGACCACGGCAGACATCAAACCAGTCACCCTGACGGTAAATAGAAACCTCTTCACCTTCAGGAATAATGTCTTTGATAATTTCCACTTTGTAATCTTCACCGATATCAGTAAACGTTTTTACTGCCTCGTCCTTATCAACCACTTCACGAACAATGGGTAGATCACGTTTTACAATTTCATGCATACGTTGTTCGATGACTTTAAGATCGTCATCGGTAAAAGGTTTATCGCGGGCGAAATCGTAATAGAAACCGTTTTCTATAGCGGGCCCAATCGTCACCTGTGTGCCGGGGAACAGTTCCTGCACAGCCTGTGCCATGATATGCGCGGCATCGTGACGCATAAGCTCTAAAGCGTCTTCATCTCGTGAGGTAACAATAGCTACTTCAGCATCATCATCAATAAGATACGAGGCATCAACCAGTTGACCATTAACACGGCCCGCCAGCGTTGCTTTAGCCAGACCGGGGCCAATATCGCTGGCCACATCCATTACTGTTAGTGGTGTATCAAAAGAACGCTGGGTTCCATCAGGTAAAGTGACAACAGGACTGTTCTGAGGCATGTTTTTCTCCAGTGGCGATCACTACTAAAGACCGCTTGTAATTATTGAGAAGTTGGCAGTTGGCAGTTTGCAGTAGGCAGCTAAGAGCATTTTCTACAAACTGACGACTACCTACTGATAACTGCCAACTGTCATCTTCAAAATCTGCTTGGCGCGAGTGGATTATTTCGTCAATCCACATCAAGGAGGCGGATGATACACAAGTAAGGGAGTTATTACAAAGAGAATCTATTTACCGAGTATCAAATTCTTAGCCGCATTATTCACTGAATGACAAGATAATTACATAACAGAAGACACTGACGCTCATGCATTATTTAGCGCAATAAAACGGCAGCTATTTAACTGCCATTAAATTAATAACTTGATATACTCTTTTATGCTTTCTAGACCTGGCCACCCCGATCACACCTAAAAGGCCACTTGCAAATAACCAGAAAGCTGCGGGTGCCGGTACAATGGCCACATCGTAGCCGATGTCCATAAATGACATTTTGGTGGTATTGCTGATAAAGGTAGGTGTATTTAGCCATCCGGTCATAAGTTCGTCGCGCATATCGATACCATTGTCATCGGTAATGCCCGTTAATCCTGAACCGACGTTATTTTCGTTCCAGTGTCCATTGGCGGTGCCACCGCCGCCGTCCAGCTCAACTGGAATATAGGCAGCGCCCGGCTGGTTGAACTCGGTTTGCCACATTGCCAGTGCATTTGCACCGGTGTATTGCCCGGTGTCATTATCATAAACGCCATTTAGAGTCCACAGCGTGCCAAAACCCAGCACATGGGCCATTTCATGGAGAATAACGTCCTCAAGAAAGCCGCTGCTTTCGAGACTGGGCAAATCGGCAGTGTCGAAGCTCATATCACCCATGGTAGGCAGCAAATAGCCGCCTGCTGGCATTGGTTATGAAGTGTGGGTCCGGCAGAACCCAGGATACCGCCAGCACCATCGTCATAACCTTGTGCATCGATGG
>CAVYHW010000050.1:0-8688 GCA_963768215.1 uncultured Gammaproteobacteria bacterium | reverse complement strand
GTCGATCTGAATCGTTGCCTGGATTACCTGCACTGGAATCCTGTTAAGCACGGACTGGTGAACAGGGTGTCCGACTGGCCGTATTCTACGTTTCATCGGTTTGTTCGTGAAGGCAAGTATGCCAGGGATTGGGGTGGGCGGGGGGTGGATGACGGTGGTACGATTGGTGAATGATTTGGGATTTCGGTGCGCGTGGGCGCACCCAGGGCGCATCCTGAGTGAAACTATAATTTAGAGAAGCGAGGCAACGCTGATGATGCGGCGTGATACCTGCTGCTCATCCTGTATTAGCGTAAATATCTACTATACTGAGCTTAAGTATTTCAAAGAGAATATTTTGTAAATGTTTTACAATAATATAAAGGCATGGTCATCCTGGTTCTGGTCTTCGACTGATTTTGAAAACGATGAACTGACACATTATGCAGAACGGTTTATGACAGTAGAAGTGAGTCAGGGCGTCGGTATTCTGGGTCTGGTCACACTATTATTGCTTATTGCGGCTGCTATCCTCTATGACCTGCTTGAATACAGCGAATTCTACCTGTACACCTGCGTGTTGCTGGGAATATTGTGTGTTCATGTCATCTATAGCGCGCGCAGGCTGCCGGACACAAAGTCACTTTACATGTTGAGCATGGCGCTTATCATTATCAGCGGTACGGCTTTTGTGTTACTGGCGCACCGTGAAGGCAATTTTAATGTTGCACTGCTGCCTTCTGTCGTGCTGCTGTTTATGGTTATTCCAATCGTTCCCTGGGGATTGCGCGAAGGCATGGCAACGGTATTACTGGTTTACCTGGTGTTTACACTGTCTACGGTGAGTGTTGCAGGTCGGTTTAGTTCGGATAACCTGCTGATATTACAGTTTATGATGCTGTTATCCGCAATGATCAGTTTAACCATCCTGGCGCGTAACGTGTCCGTCAGAAAGGATGACATCAAGGCGCGTTTTGAACTCGAAAATGCACATCGTGAAATGCAGCGTTTATCCTATGAAGATGGCCTTACTGGTGCATGGAACCGCCGCTACCTCGAAGTACAGTGCAAGCGTTTATTGCGCAGAATGCTTGAAAGTTCTAACGGCAGGGTTTACTTCGGTTTGATGGACGTTGATGATTTCAAGCAGATTAATGATGTTCACGGCCATGTTGTCGGTGATGATGTCTTAAAGGAAATGACTGAGGTATTTCAGCATTCACTGGGCACGGATAGTTACGTGTTTCGTATTGGCGGTGACGAGTTTGTGCTTCTGTTTGAAAGCAATGATTATAAGCTTGCGTTACAGCAGGCGACAGATAAATTACGTAATCGGGCGATCGCCTCTTATGCGATAAATGTCAGTATCGGTGTCATTGAGGTGGATGGCGATTGCGATGAAATTGAACTGGAAAAACTTTACAAGGAAGCCGATAAATTGCTTTACATGGCGAAGACGCGTAAACATTCAAACGCTGATAACCTCAACTGTGTATCAACTTCGTTACACAATGTAGCAGTCTGATGACAATGTCCTTGCCCGCAGCATTGACAGAACGCATTGGCAGCATCGTTCGAAAAAAAGAAGAATCCATCCAGTATGGACCCATCGCTATCGATCTTGGCCCGAATGGTCTGCGCATGGCGCAGTTCAGAAAGAATGGAAAGTTGATTGAGCTTGCTGCTTCTGCATACATTTCAAACAATGATGTAGAACTGGTATCCAGTAGTCAATTACGTGCCTTGATAAAACAGATATTTAAAGAAAACGACTTTGTCGGCCGTAAGGTTGTTAGCTGCATGCAGCCGGAAGACGTAAAAATTATGATGCTGAGTTTTATGCGCCATGCCGATAAAACAGATGAAGAACTGATTGTGCAACGCATTGCTGAACGTATCGATAACAGCATTGAGGATTATGTTATCGATTTTATGATGGTGCGGCCCAAAGCTGCGAGCAGCCAGGAACGTTCGGTACTGGTTGCCTTATCGCGTCACGATGAAGTGGTTAATTATCTTGAGTATCTGCGCAAGGCTGGTCTGTCGGTGCAGGTGCTGGAGATAGAGCCAACAGCGGTTCGTCGACTGATATCGGTCAAACATGCCGATGAACATCATACCAACCTGATGGTGCTTTCCATGGGATGTACGCAAACCTACATTACGGTGCTTAGCGGCCGGCGTTTGATTTATGAGCGTGATATTGATTTTGGTGAAGAGCAGCTTATCGCCATGCTCTGCAAAGAACTTGATATTGACGAACATGAAGCCCGCGCTATGCTGGAACGGGAAAATGCAGTGGTTGTAAAAGATGCCGGCGCTGAACAGGATACACAGCTTACCGATGCGTTTTATAGTGTGCTCAAGCCATTGTTCATGGAGCTGGTGGAAGAAATTAACCGGGCGCTTATCTATGCTGCCTCAGAAACAAGGGGTGCGGCAGTAAAACACGTGTATTTAACGGACCGGGTTGCTACCTGGCATGGTATTGAAAGTTTTATTAATACGCTAATCGAGGTTCCGGTAAGTGTTTTGTTGCCTAATGAGGGTTTTAAGAACGCAGATATTTTGACCGCCAATTCAGGCCCGCGCAGTGCGGTGGTTACGGGTATGGCATTGCATGGGTTAACCGAGTACGGCTGATATGAATCTTATACCCGAAGATTACAGGCGATATCTCCAGCAACTGCATATTTTGCAGTTATGGGCTGTGGCCATGTTTATCATCATTGTAGTGGCGGCATCAATAAGTTTTGCTATGAACTACCGGGCGAATATATACCAGATAGAGATAGTTCTGCTTGAAAAAAAGAAAGCGATTTCCAGTCAGCAGCGCATTGTTCTCGAAAGCCTGGAAAAAGATCACCATGAACTGGCCGGCAGATATGAAATATTGCAGAAGCTGCGCGGCGGCGCGTTGGCAGAAAACATGTTTGTCGCCATGGACAGGGCGCTTAACGGCAATGATATATGGTTTAAGAACTGGAGTTTTGAGCGAGCCGGAAGCAAGACCGATAAAACCGCCGATAAAACCGCCGACAGCGGTTATTTTATCGTCATACCTAAAAATAACCGAAGTGGCAAAAAGGCAAAACAGGCCTGGGAAATACAAACCCATATGGAGGTCAACGGTGGGGCCAGAGACCATGAGGCACTGTCCAGTTTTGTCCGCCGCTTATTGCAGCAGAAGCAAATAGCGGATGTCAAAATTCTTAATACACAACAGCATAGTTACGCAGCGAAAACAGTGGTGGACTTCAAGCTGGTTATCACCGTGAATAGTGGGTATAAAAACTCATGATTCGTGAAAACCTGATGCAGGTCGAACCCAGATCACTGGGGATGATACTGTTGCTGGTTAGCCTTGTGCTTGTTGCGGCGATGGCGCTGTACCTGGTCAAACCACAGTTCCAGAGTTATTCCGAAAAAAGTGCATCCTTCGAAATGCTGACTAGCCATATCGATGACCAGGCGCAATTACAGCGTGCGATAGATGATAAGCGCAAACAGATAAAAGTACTGCAGTTAAAACTGCATGGCGAAGCCGGCGACTTGCCCGTCAACGAGATGGAAGCGTATCTGGTCGGACGATTACAGGAGCTTGCGTGGGAGGCAGGGATCGATCTTGTCGGTGTCAGGCCGGGACCGGAAAAACAGATTATGGACTTCGAAGAAATATCGTTCAAGGTTGATGTTGAAGGCGAGTACAAAAATCTGTATGACTGGCTCAACAGGCTTGGTGAAAAGCTTGGTTTTATGCTGGTATCAGATTATGAGATCAATTTGTCGGCCAGAAAAAGTAATGATTTGCAGCTAAAAATGCAGCTAACTATTGTGTTTTACCGGGCGGATGAACGATGAATTATAAAGCAGTAACCGGGCTGGCTTGTCTGTTACTGGCCGCTGCCGGCAATAATGCATTGTCTGCTGAATTACTCAGATATAACCCGTTTGAACAGCCCGACATGGAAACTGGCCATGCCCAGAAAGACGAATATAAAACACCCGGCGCAATAATGATATTGCGTGGTACGGTGATTGATGGCATGGATTCCCTGGTTAATATTGATGGACAGCTTTATCGGTTAAACCAGGAAGTTTCGGGTTATCGCATTACAGGCATAAAAAGCACGAGCGTCACATTGCGACGTGGAAATAGTGAAACAATATTGACACTTAATAATGATAAATAAACAAATATACAAATGCTACAGGGCCGGATCGATGCGGTGCATAGTTATGCTGATGCTGCTTTGCTCCGCACATCCATGTTACGCAGATATTAATAAAGTAATCAATATTAATGTGCTGGATATGAATATTACCGAAGTGATGGCCATGCTTGCTGCCAAGGAACAGGTCAATATACTGGTAAACAAAGGTGTCGAAGGCAAAATCTCGCTTAACCTTTATAATGTTAAATTATTAGATGTCATCAAGGCGGCTGCGCGTGCGGCTGGTTTTGCTGCGGAATTCATTGATAATACTTTTTATATAGTCAAACCGGATGAGGTTGGCTCAAGGCACAAAAGCAGCCTTACCAGCGTGATGACCTATCATGTGCGCTACTCGAATCCAGATAAAGTCAGGGGCATCATTGAAGAATATATGTCTGATTACGGGAAAATATCTGTTCTTGAGGGCAGAAACCTTCTTGTTATTGAAGATACGCCGGAGTATTTGATTCGTGTGAGTTCGATTCTGAAAAATATTGATGCCACCCCTAATCAGATTTTAATAGAAGCGAAGATACTCGAGGTAACGCTATCAGACAGTAATTCCTATGGTATCAACTGGAGCAAGGTATTCAACAGCGGTGAAACAACCCTGGGTGTACAGGGACTTTCGTCACCGGCATCTGGCCTTTTTATCAATCAGGTAACTGATACGCTGGAAGCGACGTTAACCGCGCTTTATTCAAAAGATGATGTGCGCACACTTTCGTCACCTAATCTTGTCGCGCTTGAAAATACAGAAGCATCGGTGATTATTGGTGATAGACAGGGTTACAAGGTAACCACAACGATAAACCAGGTGACAACTGAAAGTATTGAGTTTCTTGAGTCCGGGGTGATACTTAGAGTATTGCCGCGAATCGATGCAGCAGGTAACGTGATGATGCAAATTCACCCGGAAGTCAGTACCGGTGCAATCTCCAGCACTGGTGTTCCATCGCAGAAAACAACAGAAGTGACCACAGAGATTCTTACTCATGATGGCCAGCCGGTTTTTATCGGTGGTCTGATTAAAAATAACATTACCGAAGGCGGCGAAAGTGTGCCTTTTCTTGGTGATATTCCTTTGCTCGGCGCATTGTTCTCAAGTAAATCGCATGCCAGCAATAATACCGAGACCGTGGTGTTGATAACGCCTTATATTATTGGCGGCAAGGCACATCAATTGATGCTGGAAAAATCAGCAAGAGTAAGACACCAGGAAAAATTATTAAGTTCGGAGCTGGAGAGAATCGGCTCAGAACTGGATAAGAAAGTGACTAAAACACCTGGAGTCACGGCACGTGAAGAATATGACAATAACTGGGATGATCCTTTAGAGGATGAAGATTGGGCGTCGGATTATGGTGCTTTTTAAAATCATCCATTGAATGTCAAAAGTATCATGGGACCGGTACGCTTAATAAGCTAAAAAGTATTCACCACAGAGGCACAGAGGTTTCTTATGTTAGATCTGCCTCAGGCGCAGCTAACAAGAATAAAGCTTTTCTCTGTGCTCTCTGTGCCTCTGTGGTGAATTTGTTTATTTGTGTCAGCTTAAGCCCGAACTCAGTTTGTTATCCGTCAGATCATATCTAGAATTATACAAATAAATAAAACTCCGCGTCTCAATAGCTTATTGGTAATAACAAAAAAAGGCCTTACCCTGGATGTCCAGGGCAAGGCCTTTGTTAGTGTATGATCCTGCCGTTACTAGATAAACAGTGACTGTGTAGCGTCAGCAGATTCTTCAAAGTAAGTCGCTGCACCGACGAATTCGACACCGTCGATAAATGCATCTGGATCATGACCGAACAGTTCAACTGTCATCTGGCAGGCAAGGAATTTGCATTCTGCTTCCTGGCAAAGCTCGCGCAGTTCATCAATCGATGCCACACCACAGTTACTGATGGTTTTCTTCATCAGGCTGGTACAGATGGGGTCCATAAAAGGTATGTTCCATAATACGTTTGGAATTTTTGGACCGAAGTCGATGCCTCTTAACCATTTAGGACCAAACGGCATTTTCATTGGCATGTCAGGCGCTGCTGTAGGTGTGATTTTTAAGCTGCTGGTATCTTTCAATAACAGGTTCAATCCATAGAATGTAAAGAAGATTGAGACTTCCATCCCCAATGCCGCCGCTGTACTCGCAAGAATGAATGGAGGATATGCCCAGTCTAAAGTCCCTTTTGTTGCGATAATAGTTAGTTTGCGTTCACTCATGATGTACCCTCATTTATATTGAATTAAGACAGTCTTCTGACTAAGTGTAGTTTATTGGTCATAACAATACTCCTAAAGTGCCCGTTATTGCAAGTATTCATAATGATGTATATTCATCTCATTTTGTGTTTATTCTAAAGATAACGCCGGGTTTACCGTTTTTAAGCGATTATCAGGCATTTATTCCAGGTAGCGATAACTGTTATTCCGAAGGTGGTTTTCTAGTTCGGCTTCTGTTTTGATGGGTTCATAGCACGACATACCGCTACAGGGATAGGCCTGACTGGTGCTGCCGGCTTTTTTTTCACTTAGTGAAGAATGCAGCGTTTGCTCTGCGGGAATATTATATACCAGCGTGAAGGGTAAATAATATTGCTGTGTAATCGATAACCAGTGTTTTTCATCGCTGCCCAAATCGTCATCATGGGTTCTCATAATAAGTATATCTGGCGGTGTTAAGTATTCATTTAATGCATTCAACAGTGCACAGTGCGAAATGGGGGCACGGTTTATTGAAAACCAGGCGGATTTCAGGCAGTTTTCTGCAGCATCAATATACCGCTGCTGTCCTGCCAGGTAACCTAATCTGTTTAACACTAATGCAGCGATGGCATTACCTGCTGGAATGGCGTCATCACCAAAACTCTTTAATCGCTGGATCAGTTCCTCATGCTGGTGACTGGTAAAATAAAAGCCGCCATAATCTGTATCTTCAAAGTCGTTAAGCAGTTGATCGGCCAGTTCCAGCGTCCATGCATACAGATCATTGTCCCACCGGCTTTGTAATAACTCAAGTAATCCGTAAATGAGAAATGCATAATCATCAATATAAGCGTTAAGTCTGGCCTTACCGTCTTTGAAGCTGGCAAATAGCTGATTGTTTTTCCAGCAGTGTTTTTTTAGAAAATAAGCGGCCCGA
Organism: uncultured Gammaproteobacteria bacterium; assembly: GCA_963768215.1. Classification (GTDB taxonomy): domain Bacteria; phylum Pseudomonadota; class Gammaproteobacteria; order SZUA-229; family SZUA-229. The sequence continues at coordinate 1,350 of CAVYHW010000050.1, read as the reverse complement.
ACGGCAGACTCTATATAGTCAGGTTTTTCAAGTAAGCGGCCTGCGACCGCCATGCCTTGAATCATCAGTCCATTCCAGGCGGTTATTATTTTATTGTCGGTATCGGGATGAATACGCTTTTCACGGTATTTAAATAAATACTGCCGTATTAAACGAAGTTGTGCGTGCAGTTCATTTTCATCCAGTTGATATTTTTTAGACAGGGCAGATTCCTGCAGATAACCATGCAGGTGCCACAGACCTTCAAAGTTTTCACTAAAATTAAGGCCAAACCGTGACTTGAATAGTTCAATGGATTCGGCCTTGATACTACTATCATGGGTGGCATTCTCTAATAGCGAGTTGATTTCATCTTTTGACCAGACAAAGAATTTGCCTTCACTGCCTTCAGAATCGGCATCCTGTGCAGCATAATAACCACCTTCATCTGACTGCATTTCACGCATCACCCAGTTGGCGGTTTCGCAGGCGGCATCAAAAAATAATAAATCTGCCCTGTTATTTTGTTGCTGGATCTTCCAGGCCTGACTATATAGAGACAATAACGGGCCGTTGTCGTAAAGCATTTTTTCAAAATGCGGTATCATCCAGAGTTCATCGGTGGAGTAACGGCAGAAGCCGCCACCCAGATGATCAAAGATGCCGCCATCGGCCATTTTTTCCAGAGTAAAAAGCGCGCAGTGCAGAATACGTGGGTCTGCCTTATTTAATTTTTGTGTATAACTCCAGTGTTTCAGTGCAAATTCCAGGATGGCAGGGTGAGGAAATTTTGGCGCACCACTAAAACCACCGTTTTGACTGTCAAACTGTTGTTCAATTTGATTGCGCGCGATATCAATTACCGCATGATTAAATTCTGTATCGGCAGGTTTAGATGCCTCATAAATTTGCTGGTAGTTTGATTGCAGAGAATTTGACTGCTGGTTTATGTCGGATTTTCGTGTTTGCCAGATCTCGATAATGTGCTTGAGCAGGCTTTTAAATGCAGGTAAACCATGTTTTGCCTGAACAGGAAAATAGGTGCCTGCAAATATCGGCATATGTGTATCCGGTGTCAAAAAAACCGTTAGCGGCCAGCCGCCGGGACGTCCAGTAAGCAGTGAATGTGCATTTTGATATATCTTGTCGAGATCGGGGCGTTCTTCCTTATCAACTTTAATATTAATAAAGAGATCATTCATCAACTCTGCGGTTTCGTTGTCTTCAAAGGACTCATGTGCCATAACATGGCACCAATGGCAGGCAGAGTAACCAATAGACAGTAATATGGGTTTATTAAGCTTTCTGGCCTGTGTCAGCGAATCCCTGTTCCATGCCATCCAAGCATAGACGACGAACGAAGCAAGATAA
>CAVYHW010000049.1:0-8029 GCA_963768215.1 uncultured Gammaproteobacteria bacterium | reverse complement strand
TTTTGAGCCGCCCATGCGCCATGCTTTTTCACTGACCACAACGAGATCATCCATAGATAATCGGGCTTCTTCAAGTTCCTTGTAAACAACATAAGCAGTCATCAACTTGGTAATGCTTGCCGGCTCAATTTGCTTATCCGCATTTTTTTCCGCCAGCACTTTGCCACTGGCAAAATCAACCAGTAAATAACTTTTTGCAGCGACCGCAGGTGCAGCAGGCACAGGTTTTGCAGCCAGGGCAAAATTAAAGTTCATTAATGCAAACACAAGAAGCATTAAACTTAAACTATTTTTTAATGTATATGGATCTCGTTTTACTATTGTTGTTTTTAAAGGTTTTATCAAACCCGTCATGGAATACATTTTTAAAATCACGATCTTCGACCTAACTATTTATGATTATTTAAATTATTTTTTATCATTTAGTGGGTAACACTCATAACCATCGACATTTTATCTGTTAATTATTTTTAACAATTTTTAAATCGTGATAATTATTTTCTTCGAGTTGACCTAGTACATTTTTCGCCACATGCTCAGATGGCAACGGCCCAATTCTTACCCTGTAAACAGCTTTGTCTTTTTGACTTTCGACATGCAACCTGACATCAAAGAACCCTTCTGTATGCAATTTATCCCGATACTTCAGGGCGTTTTCTTCGGTGGTAAATGCGGCTATCTGAATATACAGTTTATCACCTTCAGAAACAGGAGATTTCACAATTTTTTTTCTGCTATGGCTGTTGTTATCCCCATCTGGCGAGACTACACGTATTGTCACATTGGCCGTACCTGTCCGGGTCACACCTAACTTGGTAGCCGCAGCATAGGACAGATCAATAATCCTTCCCTTGTGAAAAGGCCCGCGATCATTTACTTTGACAATAGCTTTTCGGCCATTATCTGTATTTGTCACTTTAACAAATACGGGAATAGGCAAGGTTTTGTGCGCCGCTGTCATAGCATACATATTGTAATCTTCACCGCTGGATGTACGCCGGCCATGAAATTTATTGCCATACCAGGAAGCAATACCTTTTTGATTAAATTCCTCGGCAGAATCCATTACATAATATGTTTTACCCATAACCGCATAACTGTCCGGATTGCCATATTTGCTCGGTTTAACTGACACCGGAACTGCGTCAGGAATCTCATGCCATTGTTTTGAGTAATTGCTTGGCGCACTGTCTTTTATTCCAGCACATGCACTGACCAGCAGGGCAAGCATCAAAAATAAAACAACGCTTGTACTCCGCTGCCAGCCGTAAAAAGCAGACAGGTTGTTATTTTTAATTATTAACAATAATTGACTCATACAGTTAACGTTTTTTAAGCTTTTCACTTAATTGAAAAACAGCCATTGCGTATAACTCACTATGGTTATAACGAGTAATAACATAGAAATTTTTTAAACCAATCCAGTATTCGTCACCATTTTTACCTTTAAACGTTAACAGTGTTGCCAGCTGATTATCTTTCGGCCCCTGTGACCATGACTTTGAATTCAGCTTAACACCCTGTTGTTTTAATTGTTTAACGGTGGCATAAGGTTTTAATGTATTTTTCTTATTAAGAATGGATGTATCCTTAACGGCCACTGGATGGGCTATACTTTCACCCTTCTGCCAGCCATGCTGACTAAAATAATTGGCCACACTGCCAATCACATCAGGCACGCTATTCCACAAATCACGTTTACCATCACCATCATAATCAACAGCATAATGACGATAACTACTTGAAATAAATTGCGGCATGCCCATTGCACCCGCATAAGAACCGGTCATTGTATCAATACTGATATTCTCTTCTTTTGATAACAGTAAAAATTGTTTTAACTCGCTTTTAAAAAAGGCGCTGCGTGGCGGGTAATCAAAACTCAAGGTGGTCAATGAGTCGAACACTGTATATTTCCCGGTAAGCTTTCCATAGTAGGTTTCCACACCGATAATAGCGGCGATAATTTCTGCCGGCACACCGAATTCGTTCTCTGCGCGTTTTAATGTTTGCCGATGCTCCCGCATAAATGCTTTTCCTTTATCACTACGTTTAGTGGTAACAAAAATAGGACGATATTGCCACCAGCTGAGTGTTTTTTCCGCAGGTTTTGCTATCGACTCTAAAACATTATCCAGTCTCCTTGCACTGGCAAATTTACTCTTCAGATAACTTCGATCAAAGCCGTGCTCATTGACCATTTCATCAATAAAATGTTTTACATCGGCCCGCTGTTCATAATTCGCCCCGACATTCACCAGTGCATTCACTTGCGCATTCATTGCAAAACTTAACAATAAAATACCCAACGCTCTCTTTATCACAATTACTTTCATATTCATTACAATCCTGCCAGAACCCCAATTAACATATCAATAGACATACCAATAAACTTATATTTCAGATACTTAAGGAGCCTCTGACTAATTCTATACTATCTCTGCGAGCCCTGAAGCGTGCAGATACGAGGCGCAGTTCGCAATAAATGGCCTAAGTCCTTTGTAAGAAGTGCAACGAAGTAGATGTGCGCTTCCGGACTCGCCCTGCGGGGCTTACAGGCTGATCCGTACTCTACGTTACAAACTTTCACCAGGCAATAGCATGCTTTCAAGTTTGCGCCTTGATTACGAATCAGCCTGTAAGCCAGAGATAGTATAGAATTAGTCAGAGGCTCCTTAAGCCAGTTGTTGCCATATTTCGTACTTTATTTGATTACCAGCCTTCGGTGTGTACTAATAGACATCAACATACCAAAACCGGCCATTAACGTTACCATTGAGGTACCGCCGAAACTAATTAAAGGTAACGGCAAACCGACTACCGGCAAAATACCTGAAACCATACCAACATTAACAAATAAATAAACAAAAAATGTCAGGCTGAGACTACCCGCCAGCAGGCGGCCAAAACTGTCCTGCGCAGTCGCTGCAATGTATAGACCACGGATAATAATAAATGCATATAGTGACAACAGAACAATTGCACCCATAAGACCAAACTCTTCTGCAAATACCGCAAAGATAAAATCTGTGGTCCGCTCCGGAAGGAAATCCAGCTGTGACTGCGTGCCATTCAACCAGCCCTTACCATAGATTCCGCCCGAACCAATCGCGATCATTGACTGAATAATGTGATAACCGGAACCTAAAGGGTCACTTTCAGGGTCAAGCAGCGTCAATACACGTTGTTTCTGGTAGTCATGCATAAATTGCCACAGCACCGGAATAAGCGCCAATATGCTGAATATCGAACCAAATAAAATTCGCCAACGGATGCCGCCAAAAAACACCACAATGAAACCGGCTGCCGCTACCAGTAATGCGGTACCCAAATCAGGTTGTTTCGCGATTAACATTGTTGGCATAATCACCAGTGCTAACGAAATAACTAAAGCACTGACTTTTGGCGGGAAAGGCTTTTCACACAAATACCACGCCAGCATCATCGGCGTAACCAGCTTCATCATTTCTGAAGGCTGAAAACGGATCACATAAAGATTCAACCAGCGTTGCGCGCCCTTACCCACATCACCCGCAACAAGTACAAGGATCAGTAAAATAATGCCCAAAGCAAAAAACCACGGCGCCCAGATATACAGCTGCTGCTGTGGAATTTGCGCAACAACAAACATCACCGCAAAAGAAATGGCAAGACGGAGCAGTTGTCGTTGCACAACTTCGACAGAACCGTCTGAGGCACTATATAAAATCGCCAGTCCAGCCGCCATTAGCAATAACAGTCCCGTTAACAACACCGCATCAATATGCAATAAGTGTAAAAATCGCGAAGTTTTACTCTGATAATCTGAATCAAAAAATTGTGCGCTACGGCTATACATAGTATTTACTTACATATAATTATTAACATGGACATTTCATGGTAATGCCATTATTAATGTCACTATTAATGTCACTATTAATGAGTGCGGTTTGCATGTGTTGCATGCTCTGCGCTAGCTTGATCACTTTGTTTATTATTCAATACTGATTTATTCAACGCTGATTTGTCCGAATACTTTTCTATATATCGCTTAATCAGCTTTTTTGCTATTGGCGCCATTTTACTACCATGTTCGCCATTTTCCGCCACCACTGCCACCGCTAATACCGGATCTTCAACAGGCCCAAAACCAATAAACAAACCGTGGTCACGTAATTTTTTGGCCACCGTTTCTTCATCATATTCTTCATCCTGCGCAATACCAAAGACCTGTGCAGTACCTGTTTTACCGGCCATTTTAAATTTCATGCCCCAGCCAGTTGCACGTGCCGTACCCAGGGTACCGTGGACGACTTTCTTCATGGAATTAAACAACAGGTTCCAGTGATTATCGTTTCGTAGTTCAACCATGCCCCTGGAAGGTTCTCTAATCTTAACAGCATCATCATTAGACTGATGCACCTCTTTGAGTAACCTGGGAACAATTTTCTCGCCTCGACTTGCCAGGGTCGCTGTCGCCACTGCCAGCTGCGCAGGCGTTGCCAGCATATACCCTTGACCAATCCCGGCAATTAAGGTTTCACCTGGATACCAAACTTTGCCATATCTTTGCCTTTTCCATTCGGCGGAAGGTAACAGACCCTTACGCTCGCCCAGCAAATCAATCCCTGTTTCTTCACCGAAACCAAACTTCGCCAGAAAATCATGCATGCTCTCAATACCCGTACGATAAGCCAGCTCATAAAAATAAACATCACATGACTGTTCAACAGCACTGGTAAAATCCATCGTACCATGACCCTCTTTTTTCCAGTCACGATATTTTCGTTCAGTGTCATCGCCCGGTAATAAATAATAGCCTTTACAGTAAATTGACTCTTCAGGGCCAAATCGACGCTGCTCTAGACCTCCAAGACCAAGAAATGGTTTGAATGTAGAACCTGGTGGATATTGCCCGAATATTGCACGGTTAAACAACGGTTTATAAACGGCATGCTGCAAAGCATTGTAATCTTTATGGCTGATACCATGGACAAACAGATTGGGATCAAAGCCAGGCTTGCTGACAAACGTCACCACCGCACCGGTATGTGGTTCAATCGCAATAATAGCGCCAGCGAGCTCTCCCAGAGCCTCCTCGGCTATGCGTTGCAATTCAATATCTAAATTTAATACAAGATCATTACCACGCACCGCAGCGACCTTGTCGATCACCCGTAACACTCTACCCTGTGCATTGACTTCCACTTTCTGGCGTCCTACCTGTCCATGCAGTTCTCCCTCGTAGTATTTTTCCAGCCCGGTTTTACCAATATGTGTGGTACCCCGATAATTGCCCTCATCTATAATGGTTAACTCAGACACATTGATTCGACCGACATAACCCACAGCATGCGCCGCTGTCTCACCCTGTGGATAATAACGGCTTAATCGTGCATTGATATCCATTCCCGGAAAACGGTGGCGATTCACAGCCAGACGCGCGACCTCATCTTCATTTAAGCGACTACGCAGTGAAATTCGCTGAAAAGAACGGCGCACACGTAATTGCTCTTTAAAATGTTCAATTTCAGACTCGCTTAAGCTCACAATTTCACCCAGCCCCTTTAGCGTTGCCTCTATGTCTTCAACCTGCTCGGGAATAATTTCAAGGTGAAAAGTGGGTTTGTTTTCAGCCAGAATGACTCCATTGCGGTCATAAATCAAACCACGAGTTGGCGGCAACTCCATCAAACGGATGCGATTATGCTCCGATAAGTCAGAAAAATGAGCATGATCAACAATCTGCAACCATGCCAGACGAAACAGCAACGCAGCCAGAATCAGTAAACACATTATGGCCGCGACTATGGCGCGAAATTTAAATATGCTCGCTGCATACGAATGATTAGAAACCTGTGATCGATATGACATAAACTATTGTACGTCTTCTTTTAAGCGGTTTATTATTGTGTTTATACTTATTATCTACGCGGAAAACGTGCAAAAAAGCAAAATAACAGAAATATATGCATAATTATATAGTGTTTACCCCGTTACAGGCTCGACAATTTCTCAACAATCGATAGAATCCATTAAGATAATTTTAATGGAAGCATTTGTAAGTAGCAGTATGTTTACAAATTGATATGAATCACAATAAATCACTGAAATAATAAAAAATAACAGTGACGGGGTATAACTATGAAATTAATCCTGATTGGCGCACCTGGTTCAGGTAAAGGCACACAGGCCAAGTATTTAACCGAAAAATATCAGATACCTCTAATTGCCACCGGCGCCTTGCTTCGAGCTGCAGTCGCCGCACAGACACCTCTTGGCCGTCAGGCCAAAGCAATTATGGATGCCGGTCAACTGGTGCCTAATGATATTGTTATTGGCATGATACGCGAGCGTATTTCGCGCCCTGACGCCGACCAGGGTTTTGTTCTTGATGGTTTCCCCCGCAACATTGCACAGGCAATCTCGCTGGATGACATTCTTGATAAATTAGGCAAACCTATTGATGCCGTATTGCAGTTTGATATTGATGCCGAAATGCTGATGCAACGCATGATTGGCCGGTTAAGCTGTATTTCCTGCGGCGCCTTATTCAATTTATTCACACAACCGCCGGCAATTGATGACAAATGTGACGAGTGCGGCAGCACACTAATGCATCGCACTGACGATAATGAAGAAACTATCGAAAGACGCTTAAATATATTTGAGTCATTGACCCAGCCTCTAAGTGACTACTATAAACATAAAGGCATACTGCATATCGTTGAAGCCCATGGTGATGTTGGCGAGGTGACAAAACGCATCAAGTCCGCATTACGTGGATTGCGTCCCAAACGGACACCAGCAAAACCAATGCTGGCGCCGACAGTAACACCGTCTAAAAATGCAAAACCCCAGGTAAAACATGTCAGGGTAGAAAAAGCTCAGCCTAAGCTGCGACCAAGAAAAAAAATTCAGACGCTATCAGGCAACACCACTGTAAAAAAGCTGGAAATTAAAAAAGAGCTGCCTGATGTGGTCCACAAAAAGCTGCTAAAAAAACCAGTGAAAAAAGCCGCCACTGCTAAAACAGCTGCCGCAACTAAAATATTCGATGAAACTTTAGATAAACAGCTAAAACAGCTTGAAGCAGAGTTAAAACAGACAAAAGCTCAGTTAAAAGAAGCCTCCGAAGCAGAAAAAGCGCTAATTAAAGCAGAAAAAAACAAAGATGTTGCGCTTATAAAAGCACTTCACGCAGAAATCGCGAAACTTAAAAAGAGCAAATAACAGCCAAAATCATTATAGGCACAATGCACCAGGTGTAATAGGGCAAACAGGTTAGGCGTATGAGCTAACTGGTTTGATGCGCACCGAGACCGGGTTTGTCTGCCGAGGACTTCATAGCGTGTCCGGCCTTATCCTGAAACTGCAGCCGCCTCATGTTTAGCCAGATGTACAACAAAGAAGAAAGGCCAATCAGCATTTCATTCAGTTCAGACAACCTTCGTAGCGAAAAAGCATAGTAAAGCCTGGTATCACCCGAAAGGTTCTTATATATGCCAAGAGCGGCGAAGAAAGTGATGACAAGGAACCACGTTAACAGCATCGGGGAGGGCGTGATCTTGAGCCAGATGTTTCGCGAGAATAACCACACACCAAACAACCCTCCGAGACCAAAGACAATACGGAAATAGGCGGAATTCCCCTGCAACGCGCCGATGTTATGCAGGTTTACCTCGTTCTGCTGATTAATTTCCTTGAATGTGCCAAATGTTTCAAATTTGAGGAACTGCTGCCCCCATGAAATCTCTTCCATTCCCACAAGAAATATACCCACAGAAAAAAAGGCATAGAAACCATACACCCAAGCTTTCTCTTGATTACGCCTACACTGCCGTGAGAGTACCAGGGCCCATCCGGCAGCCATCATCATAAACAGAAACGTCAACAGCTCAGCAGGATGGTTCTCCTTAAGCATCCACGTCGCCGCTGACCTGGTTACATCTAGTCGTAGAAATATCAACGCGAAGAAATCAATGACCAGAGGGAAAAGAATGATTGCCGCGATCCAGTGACGCGGTATTTGATAGGTCAAGCAATGATG
>CAVYHW010000048.1:0-9184 GCA_963768215.1 uncultured Gammaproteobacteria bacterium | reverse complement strand
TCACCAGGAGTGCTCCAGGGCTCCGTGGGGGCAAGTCTCCACACACGGCAACGGTGGCGGTTGCTCACCGGCTTGCACGGCGCGCAGGCGTACTTGAGCTGGCGCCGGAACTCGTCCTTCACCGCCGCCACCTCGTCGTCGTAGTCGTCCTCGATGATCTCCAGCAGTCCAGGATGCCGGCCGGGCAGGCCTTCACGCAAGGCCGATCAGCCGCACTCCGCACACGGATCGGTGTTGATGTTCCAACAAACCCACCGTTTGATTTATTTGATCGTGACCATAAACGCGGTGTAAAACTGTATGTGAAACGTATTTTTATTATGGATGATGCCGAGCATTTGATGCCGAATTATCTGCGTTTTGTTAAAGGTGTGATTGATTCTGATGATTTACCGCTGAATGTATCGCGTGAAATTCTGCAACAGAACAAGGTAATTGACCGTATCCGCGGAGCTTCTGTGAAGAAAGTCCTGTCGATGCTGGAGTCAATGCAAAAAGACGATAAAGAAAAATATGCGACTTTCTGGAAGTCATTTGGTCAGGTGCTAAAAGAAGGCCCGATTGAAGACATGGCCAATAAAGAGCGAATTGCCAAGCTATTACTGTTTTCCAGCACACATAATGACAACGATGAGCAAAACGTCACACTGGATGAATACATTTCTCGTATGTCTGAAGGCCAGGACAAGATTTATTACATTGTTGCTGACAATTACACTGCTGCTAAAAACAGTCCTCATCTTGAAGTGTTTAAGAAAAAAGGCATCGAAGTACTGCTGTTTAGTGACCGCGTCGATGAGTGGCTGGTGTCGCATCTGACTGAACTGGATGGTAAGAAACTGCAGTCAGTGGCCCGCGGTTCGCTGGACCTTGAAGAGGAAGAAGATAAAAAGGAACTGGAGGAAGCAGAAAAAACATTCACTTCAGTTATTGAGCATGCCACCAGGGTGCTGGGTGAACAGGTCAAGGAAGTTCGTTTGTCACAACGTTTAACGGATTCACCTTCCTGCCTGGTGCTGGAAGAGCATGATATGAGTGCTCAAATGCAGCAGATTTTGCAGGCAGCAGGGCAGTATGCGCCAAAATCTCAACCGATACTGGAGTTAAACCCAGAGCATAGCATGGTGAAAAAACTCAATGACATAAATGATGATGAGGTGTTTGAAGACTATACCCATTTATTATTTGAACAGGCACAACTGGCTGCAGGTGAACCACTGGAAGATGCTGCCGGTTTTGTAAAACGTGTTAACAAACTGCTGGAAAAATAAAATAAAATAAAATAAGTCCACAGATGCACGCAGATGAACACAGATAAAAGCGAATAGATTTATTTTTAGAGAATAATCTTACAAGCTATTTTTTCTGAAAAATACGAAATGACAGTAAAGTTTCAAAATCTTTTAAAGCATAAATATCTGTGTTTATCCGTGTTCATCTGTGGATAAAATTAATTGTTCTTTTCTTTTGAAGTGTCTGGGTTAAGTGTAGTGGATGAAAGTTTACGCATAGATAAGTGGTTATGGACGTCACGTTTTTTCAAAACACGCTCACTTGCCAGTGACGCAGTTAATGGTGGCAAAGTGCATTTAAACGGTCATCGTGTTAAAGCAGGACGTCTGGTTAAAGCAGGGGATGCGCTGTCTATTCAGAAAGATTGCGATTTATATGAAGTAACAATAACCGGCATCAATAAAACTCGCCGGCCAGCGAAGGAAGCTTCATTAACTTACGAAGAATCAGAGCAGAGTCGACTAAAGCGAGAGCAGGAACGGGAAATTAAAAAACTGGCATCAGCGACAAGGCCTGTGCCGAATCGTAAACCCGGTAAACGTGAGCGGGAACAGCTGCGACGTTTTAAAAATAGTTGTAGTGTAGTTGTTAGTTGTTAGTTGTTGGTCGTTAGTCTTTCGTCAATAATACCAAAGACCAAAGACCAAAGACCAAAGACCAAAGACCAAAGCCGACCAAACGACCAATGACCAACTGACCAAAGACCAAAGACCAAAATGCCCATACCCATCACGCCAAAACTTACCGCCGATGTCATCATTGAAATGCCAATGATCGATGACAGGCCAATTGTTCTAATCGAACGAAAATATGAGCCTTATGGCTGGGCAATTCCCGGTGGTTTTGTCGATGTGGGTGAAACCATTGCCAGTGCGGCACGCCGAGAAGCACTCGAAGAAACCAGTCTGGAAGTCGAACTGGAGATATTATTAGGCATCTATTCTAATCCGAAACGTGATTTTAGAGGGCATACAGTGTGCAGCGTATTCATTGGTAATGCTACCGGCAAACCTGTAGCGGCCGATGATGCCAAAGATATTGCACTGTTTGATCCATTCAATGTTGATGTTGAGCTGGCATTTGATCATCGACAGATTCTCGATGATTATTGTAAATACCGCAGTGAAGGCATTATCAAATTGCCTGAATAAAAAGCCAGGAGCATGGCAGGAGCATATTAACATCCTGGTTACCACGTTTCTCAGACCGTGAAAATATTCACAAACATTTAGCCGCAAAGGACGCGAAAAGCGCAAATAATAACAATCTTCTTGTTTCTTTGCGTTATTTTGCGTTTTTTGCGGCAAAAAGTATTTAAGCTGACGCTTAAATGTATTGCAATGGTTTTTATAAGTCTCTGTTTTTGATATAATTTCCCAGTTTCATTTTATTTGGCCATTTTATTTGTGTCTTTTCAGATTAATCCTTTATCGTGAGCAATCGAACGCTGCCCATAGATGACCGCATTTACGGCTACCTTTGTGACGTTACTATCAATGAGCCGGAGCTGCTGCGCCAGTTACGTGAAGAAACCGCGCAACTGGAATATTCGGTAATGCAAATCTCGCCTGAACAGGGCCAGTTTATGTCCTTGCTGATTAAATTGATGGGAGCAAAACGTGCTATCGAAATAGGTACTTTTACCGGTTATAGTTCAATCTGCGTGGCCAGTGCCATGCCTGAATATGGTAAATTGATTTGCTGCGATATATCACCGCAGTGGACAGCAATCGCTGAGAAATACTGGGCGCTGGCAAAGCTGGAAGAAAAAATTGATCTGTATTCTCAACCGGCAGAAAAGACACTGCAAATGCTGCTCAACAATGGTACAGAAAAAACATTTGATTTTGTGTTTATCGATGCCGATAAACAAAATTATATTATGTATTATGAAATGGCATTACGCCTGTTAAGAAGAGGTGGCATCATTGCTGTTGATAATACTTTATGGTCGGGAGCAGTTGCCGATCCGGAAAATACTGAACCCGGGACAAGGGCTATTCGCCGCTTTAATGATATGCTAAAAGAAGATGATCGTGTTAGCACAAGTCTGCTAACGATTGGTGATGGTTTAACCCTGGTATTAAAAGAATTCGACTAGTACTCCAACAACCTTGTATTGTTGGGTTCAGCGTTACTGTGGTGTTTCGCAACAAGGCACAGTACGCAGGCAATGGCCATAGTCCTTGTCAAGTGCTGTAACGCAGTGGCGAAACACCACAGTAACGCCCGAAGGGTTGGTCTGTCAGCGTCCATGGCTACGTTACGCCTCTTGCAAAGGACTATGGCCATTTGCTGCGATGCGTGCCTTACCCTGAACGCTGACAGGCCAACTGAACCCAACAATACAAAGTTGTTGGAGTACTAGGGCCTGTTAACACTATTTGAATCATTGCTGCCGGGAGCCCCATGTTTTTATTTTACATTGGTTTGGTTAACAAGGCAGAAGGAGAGCAGTTTAGCTATGTTAAATAAACGACTGATAACGCAGTTAAGCGGGAAAATGGCCCCGGCCCTTCGGGTTGCCCCTGAAAAGACGCCACTCTGCGTTACTCGTTACTCATTTGGCCAAAATTTATTTGGAAGGGCCAAACCACGTGCCTCGTGCCTTGATTGCCGTCTTTTCAGGGGCAACAGTAAAGATTCAAATAGTGTTAACAGGCCCTGATATGCTGAACTGGATAAAATCATTAAAGAATAAAACGTCAAAGAAGAAAAAGGCTTCAACTTCCAAAAGTGAATCCGGACGTGGATCCATACGTGGACCCAGGCATAAGCCCACAGGAGGACAAACGGCATCTGCGGAGGCAAAAAGTTCTGACGGGTATGAAGCCATAATTTTTAGCCGTGCGGAACACTGTATTTCTCGTGATGATATTGATTCAAATGCGTTAAAGGTATTATATCGACTGCATAATGCGGGCTATCAGGCCTGCCTGGTGGGTGGCGCGGTGAGGGATTTATTGCTGGGCTTAATTCCAAAAGATTTTGATGTGGCCACTGATGCAACGCCTGAGCAGGTAAATGAACTGTTTCGTAATTGCCGTTTGATTGGTCGCCGTTTTCGGCTCGCCCATATCCATTTTGGACGACAGATTATCGAAGTCGCAACCTATCGTGCAGCTCATGACCTTACAAAGTCAGGTGTGCAAAATGAGACCGGCCGTATTGTCCGCGATAATGTATTTGGCGAACTGGCTAATGATGTCTGGCGACGTGATTTCACCGCCAATGCATTGTATTACGATATATCCAATTACAGTGTGATTGATTTTGTTGGCGGTTATGAAGACATTAAACGGAAGCGTTTACATTTAATCGGTGATGTAGAAACCCGTTATCGTGAAGACCCGGTAAGAATGTTACGCGCGCTTCGTTTTTCGGCGAAACTCGGCTTTGAAATAGATGAAGAAAGTAAATCACCGATATATACATTGGGCCACCTGTTAACAGACATTCCTGCCGCCAGGCTGTATGAAGAAGTTTTAAAACTGTTTCATTCAGGACATGCGGTACGCAGTTTCGAGTTGCTGCAGCAATTTGATTTGCTTAAATACCTGTTCCCTGATGCAGCGAAGTCAATAGCACAGGATAAAACCGTTGAACACATGTTAAGAATTGCCATGCAAAATACGGATGATCGTATTCAAAATGACATGCGTGTTACACCGGCATTTTTACTGGCCGCATTATTATGGCATTCGGTTGACTCAGGTGTACATGAGCTTGTTGAAAACGGTATGCCGTATTCGGTTGCGATACAGAAGATAGCGACAAAAATTTTAAGTCAGCAGATTTCCAGTGTTTCAATACCAAGGCGCTTTACTTCAACCATGCGTGATATCTGGGGTTTGCAAACCAGGTTTCATTATCGTGCAGGGAAACGTGCAATGGCTGTGCTGGAACATGAAAAATTTCGCGCTGGATATGATTTTCTATGTATTCGTGCACAGGCGGCTGAAGGTGAAATTGCTGAAAGCTTAAAGCAGGACTGTCAGTGGTGGACTGAGATACAGAAACAGAATCGCGAGCAGCAAAAAAATACCTTATTTAACCAGGCAAAGCAGACCGTCAGAAAAAAGCGCACCAGGCGTACGGCAAAAAAGAAAAAAGTTGAAAAGCCTGAGCAGTGAATCCTTAAGAATGGACCTTGAGCCGTGAACACAAAAAAAACTCAGCGATCAACTGTTTACATCGGCCTGGGCAGCAATATAGAACAGCCTTATTTACAGATAAAAAATGCAATTGCTGCTTTAAATAATTTACCCGATACACAGGTGTTAGCAGATTCAGGTTATTATAAAAGCAAACCGATGGGGCCTGAAGACCAGCCTGATTATGTGAATGCGGTAGTTGAATTGAAAACAGCATTAGAGGCAACAGAACTGTTAAATAACTGCCAGCGGATTGAGCAACAGCAAGGCCGGATAAAAACGCGACACTGGGGTGAGCGCAGTATTGATCTGGATATACTATTGTATGCGAATCAACAAATTGAAAGTGACGATTTAACCCTGCCGCACCCAGGCATCTGCCAGCGTGATTTTGTTTATATGCCGTTATTGAAGTTAAATCCTGAGGTGGAAATTCCAGGAAAAGGAATGTTAAATGCCATTGTGGACTCGTGTGTAGAATCGCTACCAGATGTAACTTCTGATTTTTCCTGCCAGTATGCAGGGCCAGTATTATGGTCAGTAACTGGGCCGGTTTGCAGGGATGAGTGAATGAGTTTTCAATCTGTACATAAAAAAGCGGAAGCTCCTGGTTTTATCGTAATAGAAGGGCCGATTGGCGTAGGTAAAACAACACTCGCCAATAAACTGTCAACCTCTTTTGGTGGTGATCTGTTACTTGAAGCGGCTGATGAGAATCCGTTTCTGGAGAAATTTTATAGTGACCCAAGAGCGGCTGCGCTGCCAACACAGTTATTTTTTTTACTGCAACGTGCGCGTCAGTTAAAAGCTATGAAGCAGGAAGATATGTTTAACCCTGTACGCGTGGCTGATTTTTTAATTGAAAAGGACCGTTTATTTGCAGAACTGACTTTAGATGCAGATGAACTTGATTTATACGAACAGGTTTATGCGAATTTAACCATTGATATTCCACAACCAGACCTGGTGGTTTACTTGCAGGCGCCAGTGGAGGTATTGTTAGAGCGCATTCAGAAGCGCGGTTTAAAACACGAGCGATATATTGAAACAGCTTATTTGCAGCGGTTATGTGATTCCTATATTCAGTTTTTTTATCGATATAATGAGGCGCCGTTATTAATTGTAAATGCAGCGGACATTGATTTTGCCAATAATGATGCTGACTACCAGTTATTGCACCAGCAAATTATAGAAGTGCAATCAGGGCGTCATTATTTTAATCCAACGCAGGTTGCTTTATAAAGCGTTGTTGTTTGTCATTGGTCGTCAGTTATTAGTTATTAGTTATTAGTTAGAAGACCAAAAACCAAAGACCAAAGACCAAAGACCTTTTTATTTATGAGCACACAAACCGATACAAGAAAAAAAGTAACCGTCCGCAGTTTGGCCAGGATGAAACAGGAAAAAGAAAAAATCGCCTGTTTAACAGCTTATGATGCCAGCTTTGCGAATTTGCTGGAAAAAGCCGGTGTTGATGTTGTGCTTGTGGGTGATTCTCTTGGCATGGTGATTCAGGGTGAAGAAACGACTTTACCTGTCTCCGTTGAAGATATGCTGTATCACACACAGTGTGTTGCTAAAGGTTTAAGCAATGCGCTGTTAATTACCGATATGCCTTTTTTGAGTTTTACCTCAGTTGAAGAGGCAGTTTTAAATGCCGGCCTGTTTATGAAACAGGGAGGGGCGCACATGGTCAAGCTTGAAGGCGGTGTCGATCAGGCGGAAACGGTTTCTGCATTAAACCGAAACGGTATCCCTGTTTGTGCGCATTTAGGTTTGCAGCCACAATACGTCCATAAAATCGGTGGTTACCGGGTACAGGGAAAAGAACAGGCAGAGGCGGAAAAAATGCTGGTTGATGCTTTAACTTTGCAGCAGGCAGGTGCTGATTTAATGTTGCTTGAATGCGTGCCTGAGGTTCTTGCCAATGAAATTACAAAGGCGCTGGATATTCCTGTTATTGGCATAGGCGCCGGTGCTGAGTGTGATGGCCAAATCCTGGTCCTGTATGACATTCTTGATATCAGTTTAGGCATTCGGCCTAAATTTAGTAAAAACTTCATGGCATCTGCAAGCAGCATTGAAGACGCCATTGGGCAATATGTTTCAGCAGTAAAGCAGGGTGAATTTCCTGCTGCTGAACATGTGTTTAGTTAAATATATCTGCCTGCTTCACTCAAAGTCATGATTGTCTGTCAAAACATAACGCAATTACGCTCACAGCTTGGTGAGTGGCGCAAAAATAAGCAGAGCATTGCCTTCGTACCGACGATGGGTAACTTGCATGAAGGACATTTGTCACTGGTAGAAATTGCACAACAAAAAGCAGCGCGCGTTGTGGTCAGTATTTATGTTAACCCGTTACAATTTTCGCCTGATGAAGATTTTGCGATTTATCCACGTACCCTGGAAGATGATTTAACAAAACTGCAACCCATGGGTGTTGACCTGGTGTTTACCCCGGACACACAGATGATTTATCCCAATGGTGAGCTGCAGAGTACTTTTGTTGAGGTGCCGTTGTTGTCAGATGTCCTTGAAGGTGAGTTTCGCCCCGGCTTCTTTAAAGGGGTGTGCACGGTTGTTTTAAAGCTGTTTAACATGGTGCAGCCTGATTGCGCTGTTTTTGGTGAGAAAGATTTCCAGCAGTTATTAGTCATCAGGCGGATGGTTGATGAGCTGAATTTGCCGATAGAAATTATCGCTGGGGCCATAAAACGCGAAGCTGATGGCATGGCGATGAGCTCACGTAATAATTATCTAAAGTCATCTGATAGAGAAAAAAGTTGTTTATTATCAAAAACTCTGCAGTCTTTTTGTAATCAAATAGAGCAGGGCATCAGTATAATACAGGCGGAAAAAGAGGCCGTGGAAACGCTGAAAAACCATGGTTTTTCAGTAGATTATGTCACTCTCAGGGAACCTGCAGGGCTTGAAAAAGTGCCCGACAGTGAGCTTGTTGCCAATATGGAACTTATTGTCCTGGCCGCTGTAAAAGTAGCTGGTACTCGCTTGATTGATAACGTGAAATTCGTAAAAACATAAAGAATCTAATATGATAACTGGGCTTGATGCAATAACGCGTATAAACGATAATATACAGGTAAACAGAATACTGAATATTTTATGGAAATTACACTTTTAAAATCTAAACTTCATCAGGCAACGGTCACGCTAACAGAACTGGAATATGAAGGTTCATGCGCGATTGATGCGGAACTGCTGTCTGCTGCCGGCATTAATGAATATGAGCAGATCCATATTTATAATCTAAATAATGGTGAGCGTTTTACTACCTACGCAATTCAGGCAGAAGCGGGAAGCGGTGTGATTTCTGTGAATGGCGCGGCGGCGCACAAAGCCAATAAAGGTGACCGCGTTATTATCTGCTGTTACGCAAGATTGTTGCAGCATGAAGTGGCAAACTTCAAACCAACCCTGGTTTACCTGAATGCGACCAATCAGATTGTCCGCAAATCCAACCAGATCCCTGTTCAGGCTGCTTAAAATATTTAAGCATTAATCTGGAAAAAGTCCGCAGACAAGGCAAACGCAAAAAATCATCTACTCTCCTGTCATTCTGACGATTGCTTTTTATGAGGAAGAATCTTTTGTTAACAGTCAGATTGTAAACGCTGAAGCGTAAGATCTTTCACCATGTTCAAGATGACAAACATTTAAAATTTGTGGCTGGTATCTATTTGGAAAGCTGCTGTTTTATTTCTTTTAATTCCGCC
>CAVYHW010000047.1:0-6014 GCA_963768215.1 uncultured Gammaproteobacteria bacterium | reverse complement strand
CACCCCGAAACATTCGTACCTTCACCGGGAACAATCGAACGGTACCATCCCCCAGGTGGCCCCGGGATTCGTATAGATACCCATATTTATGGAGGCTACACAGTACCACCACATTACGATTCAATGATAGGCAAGTTGATTTCTTATGGATGCAACAGGGAAGTCGCGATTGCACGTATGCTGGGCGCACTGGATGAAATCAGCATCACAGGGATTAATACAAATATTGAGTTGCATAAACGGATTATCAGCGATGCCAATTTCCAGGCCGGTGGTACTAATATTCATTATCTTGAGAAGAAACTTGGTTTATAAAGATGTTATTGGTCTTTAGTCTTTAGTCTTTAGTCTTTAGTCTTTAGTCTTTAGTCTTTCGACCAACGACAATAGACTAAAGACGCTGGACTTTATATCCCTTTTCCTTCAGCGAATTAACAATCCCTTTCTCACCAATTAAATGCCCAGCTCCAACCACAACAAAGTGACACGATTTTTCTGCCGACTTCTGATTTAGCATGGCATTGATCTTTGATAGCATCTGCCGGTTTCTTTCATAAAACAGTCTGTCATAAATTTCTCCGAATGCGGGATAGTCCTCGATAGCATCTTCGAATAAAAGTTTGACCATCTGCGCTTCATCGCCCTGTTTCCAGTAGCGCACCATGTCCGCCATCATCGATTCAGATTCATCCAGCGAATACAGACTTTCCTGTAATAACAATTCACCATCGGGAACGTTTAAAAACAGGTTTATCTGTTGTTCCAGAGTTTCCAGCTCAACAATATTTTTTTCTTGCCGTGACGCCTCAAGCAGAAAGTGAACGTCGATGCCTAGCTGTGGATCAAACCCCATCTGCATGGCCTGCATGGCGCTCAATGTCAGTACCAGCACACCCGGCCTGTAATTCTTTACAGCATCATAGTTAATGCTCAGCAGGTTTAAACGTTTCTGTAGCTGCAACCATGTTTTCTCAGAGATAACATCTCTGATTGTTTTTCCGTCTTTGTAGACACCCTTCTTCGACAGCAGGCTGTTATAAACGTCAGCATCAATTTTATTTACATTCAGTTCCACCACCAGGTTGTCGCAACCAGCAAATGCCTTTTCTATTTCAGGTCTTAAGGGATAAAAACTTTTATCGGCATAATGAATAGAACCGACCAGGTAGACTATTGCAGTGTCAGATGACACCTGCCAAACGAAGGCCCTGTCATTTGCCGCATGAGCAAAAGTAAAAACAAAAAAACATATTATTGCTAATAGCTGTTTTTTCATGGCTGTTTTTTCATGGCCGTTGTTTCATGGTTCTTTTAATTCCAGCGCTCGCCGGTAAACATCATTTTTATGTTGCCCTGTCATTTTTACCACCAGCTTGACAGCCTGTTTGACCGGCAACTCAGCAAGCAAGGTCGACAGGTATAAATCTAACTGTGTATTGTCCGTAAGCTGCGCAACTTTACCCTCAACCACCAGCACTATCTCACCTTTACGCTGGTTTTCATCTGTCTCTACCCAGCTTATTAACTCACTCAATTCCATTCGCTTTATTGTTTCAAAGGTTTTGCTTAATTCCCTGGCAAAAGTGAGACAGCGGTCTGCACCAAATACGCTTTGCATGTCCTTCAATGTTTCTAAAATGCGATGGCAGGACACATAAAAAATCATCGTACGTCTCTCCTGCGCCAGTTGCTCAAAGAAGTGTATTCGTGCCCCGTGTTTTGCTGGTGGAAAACCTTCAAAAGTGAAGGCATCAGTCGCCAGCCCCGCTGCGCTCAAGGCGGCAATGGCAGCACAGGCTCCCGGCACAGGAACCACTTTTATCTCTCTTTCGTGTGCCTGTGTAAGCAAACGATAACCGGGGTCACTTATCAGTGGCGTGCCAGCATCAGATATCAGTGCGATGGATTTTCCCGACTCTAAATTTTCTATCAGCCTGGGGGTGATGCGATCTTCATTATGTTCATGATAAGCCAGTAATTTTGTATTAATGCCGAGATGAGACAATAATCGCTGACTGTGCCTGGTATCTTCTGCAGCAATAATATCGACCTGATTTAACACGGCGATTGCACGCTGTGTAATATCTGCTAAATTACCAATTGGCGTAGCAACAAGGTACAATGCCCCTGCTAGCACATCCGGCTCCGGCTGCCCTGGTTTATCTTCAGGAATTTCGATTGACACTCGTAGACTCACAAAACATACTTACACTGCCTATATGTAATAATTTGGCTAATAATTGATTAATAATCTGGACTAAAAATTTAGCATGAATATTTAGCCTGATGATTCAGCACTAAATAACAAATATTAATGATTAAATACTTATAACCTGGTACTTACAACTTAAAACTCATCCATTGATACTATCTTGAAACCTTATACTTTAAAACTCTTTTTATTGCTTTGTATTTCGATACTTCCAGCTTGTGATACCCAGCCCGTAAAACCCGACCGTCAGGTAACGGAAGAAATACGGCCAGCCAGCGAAAGACAGGCAACTTTAACCGAAGAAGCCAATAATTTACTCGAACTCGCCACAGACAGCGATACTGAAACTGAACAGCAGGGCCATCGTGCCAAAGCAGCACGTCTATTTATTGAAGCCGGTGAAATTCAGCAGGCCAAAGAACAGTTAAACATTCTGCAACAACAGTTTAAAAACAGGCAGGTACTGGATGGAAAAGATGCATATATCGCACAGGCCGCAATTTTACTACTTTCTACTGAAATAGCCATTGTTGAGAAAAATACGCAACTGGCTAACAAACTCATTGCCAAAATAAAACCCATTACTCGCCAGCAGCAAATAATCTTTTATATGCTTAAAGCAGACATTGACTATTTGTCTGGTAATTATATATTTGCTGTTGATCGGCGCGTACAGCTAGATGCTTACATTGTCGATGAAAAGGAAAAAAATCGAAACTATGAAAAAATCTGGGCGGCGTTATCAAGCCTGCCAACCAGGCAATTAAAGAACCAGCACAGTAACAACCCGGTCATTAAAGGCTGGCTGGACCTGGCCAATGTAATGCGTTCAGGCCAGCAAAACATCAGCCAGCTTGAAAACGATCTGCTCGACTGGGGAACCCGTCACCCCTTACATCCGGTCAGTAATAGTTTCTTAACTAAACTGATAAACGATTACCAGGTCGATGTTTCTGAGAAAAAATACATCGCTGTTTTATTACCGCTGCAGGGCGACTTATCACAGGTAACAGACACCATTAAGAATGGCCTGTTAAGTGCATATTACAATGATTCAAATTCACCGATAAAACCTGTCATCAAATTCTATGATGTCAGCAATGAAGAGTACACATTCAATCAGTTAATCCAGCAGGCCATTGATGATGGCGCCACAAATATAATCGGCCCAATTGATAAAACAGTCATCAGTCAGCTGGAACAACAAAGCGAACTTGATGTTCCTGTACTGACGCTGAATTATTCGGAAAACGCCTTTAGTTACACAAAAAACCTTTTTCAGTTTGGTTTATCTCCAAACGATGAAGCACGTCAGGTTGCTGAACTTGCCATCAAACAAAATAAAAAACGTGCAGTTGTATTTTACCCGGACAGCGAATGGGGAAAACGTTTAAACAAAGCATTTACTGAATACTATGAATTTTTAGGTGGCAAAGTATTATCAACAAAGGACTACGCGACCAACACCAATGATTACAAACGTCCAATCAGGTCTCTGCTAAATCTTGATCAAAGCTCTATCCGCCACCATAAAGTAGAAAACACGATAGGTGCAAAGGCGCACAGCGAGCCTTATCGTCGTCAGGACATTGATATGATATTCCTTGTAGCAACCCACCACTCCGCACGCGGCATTATGCCTGCTTTTAAATTCAATCGTGCAGGCGACCTTCCAGTGTATTCAACATCGCATGTTTACACGGGGAAAATCAACCGTGAACTGGACAGAGACTTAAATGGTTTAATCTTTTGCGATTTACCCTGGATTCTTCAGAATAATTCACCCTTAGATAAGACCTTTAAGCAGAACTGGCCGCAACAGGAAAACTTCACCCGTTTATTTGCCCTCGGCGTTGATGCTTATCATTTAATTTACAACCTGGATTATCTGGAAAATAAAGACTATGCCTTTTATGCCGGCCAAACAGGTAACATCCAGTTAGATGACTTCAACCGTGTTACACGAAAGTTACTTTGGGCACAGTTCAAAAAAGGTAAACCAGTTTATTTTGAGCCTGTATTCGATATACAGGAAAATGAATCGGCACTAAACTAGAACTTTGTTAAAGGCAGAACATTTAAAACAGGGAAAAGATGCGGAAGCAGCCTGCTGCGACTATCTGCAATCTCGTGGTTTAAAACTGGTCGAAAAAAACTTTAACTGTCGTCTTGGTGAGATTGACATTATCATGACCGACAAAAACGTACTGGTGTTTGTTGAAGTTCGTTTCCGCAAAAACAATGACTTCGGTGGTGGTCTGGAAAGTATCACGGTCACAAAGCAACAAAAATTACGCAAAACGGCTGAGTTATACCTGCAACAACATAATCAATATAACAATGCACGATTTGATGTTGTTTCCATGTCAACCAGGACCCAGACTAGGCCAGGCAAACAAACATATTCTTTTGACTGGATAACTAATGCTTTCTAACACAGATTTAATTATTACTAAGAACAGTGCCGGGGACTGTCCTCTGCTGCCTTTACGAGGTTCCAGGTTATGGATTTAATTTCAAGAATAGATAAAAATTTTCAGGACAGCATCAGTACTAAACAACTGTCATCTGAAATACTTGCTGAGCCAATCAGTCGGGGCGCCCAGATGATTACCCAGTGTTTTTTAAACGGTGGCAAGGTGCTGTCCTGTGGAAATGGCGGCTCTGCGGGTGATGCCCAGCATTTCTCCTCTGAAATGCTTAATCGTTATGAAATGGAGCGTCCCGGCCTGCCTGCAATCGCGTTAACAACGGACAGCTCAACGGTAACATCAATTGCCAATGACTATAACTACAGGCAGATTTTTTCCAAGCAGGTCACTGCCCTTGGGCAAGCAGGTGATATATTACTTGCCATCAGCACTAGCGGTAACTCTGAAAATGTCAATATGGCAATCAATGCCGCACATGATCGTGAAATGAGCGTCATTGCACTAGATGGAAAATCGGGTGGCGAAATGACGGATTTGTTATCATTAAATGATGTTGAAATACGCGTGCCTTCTGAATCAACTGCACGCATACAGGAAGTACATTTACTTGTCATTCACTGTATTTGCGATCTTGTGGATCACCAGCTTCTTGGAGGTTAAGAGATAGTTGGCAGTTGGCAGTTGGCAGTTGGCAGTTGGCAGTTGGCAGTAATTTTAAAAAATTACAGCCGCTTTTAAAAAAGTTTTTCGCTTTTAACTGATAACTGCAGACTGACGACTGCAAACTGATAACTTTCTTTATTATTTTACAACACGCAAACTGGGACGTTTAGGCTTATCAGGACCAGAATCTGGACCTGGATCATGGTCATCATCAGATGAAACCGCACCATCATCTTCAGAAAACATCATGCCCTGTCCGTTTTCTTTGGCATAGACAGCTAACACGGCGGCAATCGGAACGCGTAAAGCCATCGACCGACCTGAAAAACTCGCGTTAAAAGTTATTTCAGCATCACCTAGAACCAGTCCGCTGATTGCCATCGCTGCAATATTAAGAATTATTTTGCCATTTTGAACATGTTCAGCGGGCACCCGAACCCCGTCCACCGAAACATCAACCAGCAAGTGAGGAGTCAGGCCGTTATCAGCAATCCACTGATACATGGCGCGAACAAGATAAGGGCGACTGGATGTCATCTCCATAAAAAATAGTTATATGTTATAAATTATAAGTAGTATAAGTTATAAGTAGTAAGTTTCAGTAACCTGCTTTTCACTTATAACATATAACATGTAACTTAAAACTAGTGCTTACAAGCGTAATTCGCGCTCAGCTTCGGTCAGACTCAATACAAATCCTTCGCGTT
>CAVYHW010000046.1:0-28778 GCA_963768215.1 uncultured Gammaproteobacteria bacterium | reverse complement strand
GCTGCCAGCAGCAGGGGACAGCTGAGCAGGGTGCAGCTGCGCCCACGGCAGGCTTCAAACCGGTGAAGTGGAAGATGGTCACTACCTGGCCGAAAAACTTTCCCGGTCTCGGAACCGGCGCCAACAAGCTGGCAGAGCTGATCACGCAAATGAGCGGTGGGCGTATTCAGGTCAAGGTGTACGGCGCCGGGGAGCTGGTACCGGCTTTCGAAGTGTTTGACGCGGTATCAAGCGGAACCGCTGAACTGGGTCACGGTGCGTCTTATTACTGGAAGGGGAAATCAGAGGCAGCGCAGTTTTTTTCCGCTGTGCCCTTTGGCCTGACGGCGGATGAAATGAATGCCTGGTTGTACCACGGCGGTGGTATGGAACTGTGGCGCGAAACCTATGAACCGTTTGGGCTGATACCGATGGCGGCGGGAAATACCGGTGTGCAGATGGCAGGCTGGTTTAACCGGGAAATTAACGCACTGGAAGATCTTAAAGGCCTGAAGATGCGCATTCCGGGACTGGGTGGAGAGGTGCTGGCACGTGCCGGTGGTACACCGGTCAGTTTGCCCGGAGGCGAGCTGTTCACGGCGCTGCAAAACGGGGCTATCGACGCCACCGAGTGGGTGGGACCCTATAATGATCTCGCCTTTGGCCTGTACAAGGCCGCCAAGTACTACTATTACCCGGGCTGGCATGAGCCTGGAACCACCCTCGAGGCCATTGGTAAACAAGCAGGTGTTTGATGCCTTGCCGGAAGAGTTACAGGTGATTGTGCAGAATGCTGCACGGGTTACCAACCAGGATATGCTGGCTGAGTATACCGCGCGCAACAATCAGGCCTTGCAGACGCTGGTAACCGAACACCAGGTGAATGTGCGAAAACTACCCGATGCCGTACTCGATCATCTCAGGGAACTTTCCGACCAGGTGGTGGCGGAAGTTGCTGACAAGGATACGTTGTCACAGCGGGTTTATGCATCGTTCAGTGACTTCAGGACGCAGGTTATGCAGTGGCATGATATCTCGGAGCGCGCCTACCTGAATGCCCGCGCCGGTTAGCTGCCGTACACGAGACCGGGCAACCAGGTTGCCAGAACCGGCCAGGCTGCAAGCAGGCCAAGCATGACCAGCTGGATGCCGATGAACGGCATGACGCCGCGATAGATATCTCCGGTGGTAACACTGTCCGGTGCGACACCGCGCAAATAAAACAGTGCGAAACCAAAGGGCGGAGTCAGGAAAGATGTCTGCAGATTAATAGCGATCATGATGCCCAGCCAGACGGGATCAAGTCCCATGGCCAGCAGTATCGGCCCCACGATCGGCACCACCACAAAAGTGATTTCGATGAAGTCGAGCACGAAGCCCAGTAAAAACATGACCAGCATCACCACCAGCATGGCGCCGAATACACCACCCGGCAATTGGGTTAACAGTTCCTCCACCAGCTCGTCACCACCGAAGCCACGAAACACCAGTGAGAAAACCGAGGCACCGATGAGAATCAGGAATACCATGCTGGACACTTCGAGCGTATTGCGCACGACGTCGCGCAGAATTTTTATATTGAACCGGCGCCGCGCGACGGCCAACAGCATGGCGCCGACAGCACCCACCGAAGCGGCTTCCGTGGGCGTGGCCAGGCCGCCGAGTATGGAGCCCAGCACCGCAAGAATAAGCAGCAGCGGGATGATTTCAAAATCCAGCAGGTTTTGATATATCAGACCGGTATCGCCTTCTGCACAGCTTACTGTTATATCATCGCCATCGCTGAGTAACTCGGTAGCATTGCCGCAACCGACGACTGCAGGTATGCCCAGTTCGCGGGCAATGATGGCGGCGTGACAGGTGCGGCCCCCGCGGTTGGTTACGATAGCAGATGCGCGTTTCATGATGGGTTCCCAGTCGGGATCGGTCATGTCAGTGACCAGTACATCGCCATCTTTAACGCGGGACATCTTGCTGGGATCTTTGATCAGGCTGATCGGGCCTGCACCAATACGCTGGCCAATGGCGCGCCCTTCGAGCAGAACCTTGCCGCTTTGTTTGAGTACGTAACGTTCAATCACTGAGGCGCTGGCGCGGCTTTCTACCGTTTCAGGCCGGGCCTGTACGATATAGATATGACCGTCCGAACCGTCCTGCGCCCATTCGATATCCATCGGCCGAGCATAATGCTGTTCGATGGTGATGGCGTAGCGGGCCAGTTCTTCCACCTGGTCATCATTCAGACAGAATCGCATACGATCCTGTTGATCAACATCAACAGTCTGCACGAAATCACCATGACTGGTGTTTTCGCTGTATATCATTTTGATCAGTTTACTGCCCAGCGTGCGGTTTAGTATCGCCGGTTTTTTTTGCTGCAGACCTGTTTTGTATACGTAAAACTCGTCGGGGTTCACCGCACCCTGTACTACGGTTTCACCCAGGCCATAGGCGGCGGTTATAAATATAGCATCATTAAAACCGGACTCTGTATCAAGCGTAAACAACACGCCGCTGGCGCCAAGGTCACTGCGCACCATGCGTTGAATGCCAGCGGACAGGGCCACTTTGCCATGATCAAAATCCTGATGCACGCGATAGGAAATAGCGCGATCGTTATACAGTGAAGCAAATACCTTTTTAATTGATGTTAGAACATTATCAAGGCCGCATACATTTAAATAAGTTTCCTGTTGACCGGCAAAGGAAGCATCCGGCAGGTCCTCTGCGGTGGCGGAAGAGCGTACAGCAACGGCCAGGTTCTGATCATCCGCCTGCAGCTTTTGAAAAGCGGCGCTTACTTCGGTGAGAAAGTCATCCGGAAAAGGGGTATCTAATATCCATTGTCTAATTTCACTGCCTGTATCAACCAGTGCAGCCACATCATTGGTGTTTAATGTTTCTAAACGGGCAGCGATTTTTTTATCCAGCTCCTGTTGCTTCAGGAAATGACGAAAGGCATCGGCAGTGGTGGCAAAACCATCGGGCACTTTAATTCCGAGCCCTGACAGGTTGCTGATCATTTCCCCTAGTGAAGCATTCTTGCCGCCGACAACATCAATGTCCTTGATGCCAAGCTGGTTAAACCAGATGATTTGTGGTTTCATAATCCAGGCCCCTGTAACTATTGATTAAGTTGTAGCATAAATGGCTAACCTAAGTATATGTGAAAATTCAGTTGCACAATTTATTTAAGCGTAAATAAAACAAACACGATAAGTGATACAGCCTTTTAAAACACCGTAATGTCTTGATTTGCATTTATTTGCCCCCATATATCAAGTGTATTAAAAATTAACTTCTATGAGGCAATACATAAATGCAAAATCTTGAACGGGATGGTGACGGTTACCTGGTCGATATGAACGACTGGACACCTGAAATAGGACATGCCATGGCTGAAACCGACGGGGTAGAACTCGATGACACCAAATGGGAGCAGATACTCAAAGCCAGAGAATACTTTGAAGAAAATTCAGTGGTTCCACCTATTCGCAAGTTCGCGAAGTATATCGACATGGATCAGAAAGAAATATTCAAAATGTGGATGAGCG
The DNA here is from genome assembly GCA_963768215.1 of uncultured Gammaproteobacteria bacterium. Lineage (GTDB taxonomy): Bacteria > Pseudomonadota > Gammaproteobacteria > SZUA-229 > SZUA-229. Next base: position 25,245 of record CAVYHW010000046.1, on the reverse strand, counting down.
GCCCGATGAAACCGATAACAAAATACGGCGGATTACCTAAACCAACAGGCTGTGTTTAATCAGTTATGATAACCAGGAAAGGTGATATTGGGGACCAGGAAAGGTGATATTGGGGACGAGGAATTAAATTTCGATCAATAATTTTACATCGTTAAATAACATCAGTCCAACACCTTTTTCCTTTATAATTATGTTAGTGAAGATGCCGCCATGCACTGGTTTCGGCCATTATGTTTGGCTGCGTATAGCGCCCTGTCTGCACGCTCAAATATCATGTTATGGTTATCACCTTTATGAAAGCTGCTGATGCCGCAGGAGACGGTGATTTTAAGTATTGCATCATTATGCTTGAATTTGCAGCTTGAAATTATTTCACGTAAACCGTCCGCAATCTTAACTGCGTCAGCTTCATCGACTCCGGGTAGGAGCATAACAAATTCTTCACCGCCATAGCGTGCCAGGAAGTCAGTCTCGCGCATACGCTCATGAAGTAACTGCGCTATAGCTTTTAGAACCTTGTCACCTACCTTATGACCATACGTGTCATTAACCTGTTTGAACAGGTCAACATCCCATACAATCATGCTCAATGGTATAGCATAATGCTTACAATGTGCAATTTCTTCGACAGCTTTTTTCTCATATGACAGGCGATTTGGGATTTCGGTCAACACATCAAACATAGCTTCCCTGTTTTTTTCAACGATCAATCTTTTTAGGCCATCTGACTCCTGCTCAAGCTGTGCCAGACGTGACTGCATATTCTCGACATTTTGTTGTGCACTGGTGTAACGCTGCTGTTCGTTTATACGGTATTGTCTGATGTGATCTGAAACAACATTAAGCCGTTTTTCAACCTTGTTTTTCAGGTCATCCAGATCATCTGCCGTGTTCATATCAACATGAATATCCTGCACCTGCGCACTAACTACAACATCAAATTCCTCACTGGATTTTGCTGCCTCCTTTAGCGAAGCATTTTCCATCGATAGAAAACTATCAATTTCTTTTAAACGGCCGGTAATTTGCTGAAGGAATGTTTCGAACTCCTGTTTCTCATCCTGGATTTGACTTCGAAGCGTATTAATCAGCTGAGCGATATCCTTGAGTAACTGCTTCCATCCCGTGGAAGAACTTTCAACCTCAATGCGCTGTTTAAGACTTTCAACTACTTCATGCAGATTCGGCGAAACGGTCAATTGCTCAAGTAAGCGAATCATAATTTCCTGCGCAGACGGCTGACTCTGTGCTTCGCTCATACTATAGCTACTGACTGCTGAATACGACACCTCAGCCAAATCACCTTTATCAGTTGCTGGCAGGCTGACATCTTCAACATCAGTAATGATAACACCAGGACTCTCTTCCTCTGCTACTGCCTGCTTTTGCCAGTTACCTGCCAGTGAAAATAGCCTGTTTAGCTGTTTATCAATATCAGCAGGCTTACATACAGACAATTTTTCCATCACCTTATTAACGTCGTTTTCAAGTGAGTCAGGCCATGGTAGCATCTCGGTAAGAAGACTGATGCCATTAACTATCGAATCATAATCTGCCGCATGATCATTTTTTCTATTGCTGGTTATACCGGTTCTGGTTATGTTGGTTTTTTTATTTTCGCTCTGATCACCAGCATTATCCGGTGACTTAAACAGGTTTTTTAACAGGCCAGACTTTTTCTGCTTAATACTACTGTCAGCAACACGATTGATAGATACAGACAACAGGCTCTGCACTTCGCCCACAAGTTCATCACTTTGCTTATCTGACGACCTGGAAAGTTTTTTTATCAGCTTGTTCTTTTGTTTGCTGTCGGCTTCAGGAAAATCAATTGTTTCGAGTAGTCGCATAAGCATGGTGATTACTTTTCTATCAGCAGCATCCTTCTTATCACCCAGCTTAAGTAATAAGGCGGAAATATCTGAAAGAATATTTTCCAGCCGGATGACATTAACCTGCTTCTTGACCACGCTACGAATATCGTGAAGATAGCGGTCAATTGTTGCGTGCTGACCTTCGGCAGCAATACTTAGTCTAAGTACCGTTTTTTTGAGAATCGATTCCTGCGCCTGCCAGTCCTTTTCTTTGCGGTCGAGCAAATCCAGATGATCATAATATTGTTGCTTCCATTGCTTGACCTCCTGCTTAGAAGTATTCTCTGACATAACTTATCGCTTGTTAATTATTGTGGTTATATGAATAAAGATATCTATATGATCGCCTGATCACAACTTTTATCGGCAAATACCAGAATATATTTAGTTTCTGGTTAAACGAATTTTGGATCAGCGTAAAAACTATTCATAAAAACATTGTATTATCGACTTCTGAAGGACGTATTTACTCTGATATTTATTAATATACTTCCAATCTTCTCAAAACTGATTTTTGTTCACATTTTGAAAATTATCTTTCCACTCCTGCTCACTGGCATCCTCACTGGGTGCAGTAATCTTCAGGGTTTGAAACTCATGACCCCGGTGAGTTCTGGTCTAATACAAGTCACCCCAAACATTTACGTTGAAGCTGATGCAGACGAGGCGACACGTTTAAAACTTCGTAACGCTATGGAAAAGGCAGAAACGGCTATACGAGCGGCCTACGGGGATGTTGCCTCAACCCCGATAGTCAACGCATGTATTAGCGAAGGCTGCTATGAATCATTTGGGGGAAGCGGTTCGAGAGCGAAGGTCTACGGTGATCGTATCCTGCTTTCACCACGAGGTCTGAACTGGCATTTTCTGGCGCACGAATGGTCGCATGATGAAATACGTTCCCGTCTTAACTTCAGCGCGTGGTGGAATATGCCATCGTGGTTTGATGAGGGTCTGGCCGTTGCGATTAGCGAAGCACCGGAGCACTCGGAGGAACACTGGCAATTCCTGGTCGCGTCTGATATTCCACGTCCAGCAAGCGAAGAACTATATTCCCTCAAATCATTAAGGCAGTGGCTCGATGCAGTTCATAAATACGGCGAAACGCAGAACATCGAACGCAAAGCGCGGGGCGAGACTGAAGTTCGTCCTCTTTATACTGCAACGGGACATGAGGTCAGGCCCTGGCTCGCTAAAGCCGGCAGTGCAGGCCTTATCGCATTCATCCAGCGGCTAAACGATGGTGAAGAATTCGACGCTGTTTACCAGAGTATGCAGGACACACCTTCGCTTATTGAGGTATCAGACTCAATAAAGCATTAACTCCAACACTTCAATACTTGATTTAACACATATCACTGAAGCAGGTAAAAATGATATTCTTCACTTCACCTGTTACTACAAAGATACGATTATGCACAAAAAATGTCTGACCACAGTTGCACTTCTGTTACTTGTAATTGCCGCTGGATTTTATAAATTTATACTCCAGGGCAGTACAATACAAAGCACGGATGAACGCACAACCATACTTTTAAACGCTACAGAAAGAAATCTGGTACTGGGTGAAATGAGGTCATTTTTAACCAGTGTTCAACAAATCAGCAAAGGCATATCTGAAAATGACATGAAACTGGTTGCGCAATTCGCACGAAAATCAGGTAAATCGGCGCAAGCTGAAGTCCCTGGAACATTAATGGGTAAACTGCCATTGCCTTTTAAAAGATTAGGCGGTGATACTCATAAAAAGTTTGATCAATTAGCTATGGATGCAGAAGACCTGGAAGATGGCGCGCATGCATTAGAACAGTTATCAACCTTATTGCAAAACTGCGTTAACTGTCACACTGCATATCGTATCAACTATATAAAATAGATTAGACTTGTTTCATGGGCGAAGAAATACAATATAGTCATTTTAACAAGTCAGATTATCAGCAGTTTTTTTCTCATCTAACAGAAGAAACGGCGTTACTAAAAAGCTGGTTTGATAATAAACAGTTTTCTACTTCTGATCTCATGGCAGGTTATGAACTTGAAGCCTGGTTAATTAATCAAACAGGCAACCCTGTGGCGATCAATGAAGCCTTTCTTGAGCGCGCGAATAATGAATTATTAAGCCCTGAGCTGGCAAAATTTAATATTGAACTCAATGTCGAGCCAGAACAGTTATCAAACAGGGCTTTATCAATATTTGAGCATAAACTGGATACGCTGTGGCAACAATGTTCAGCTACCGCTCATTCTCTAAACAGCAATATTCTGGGTATCGGGATTTTACCCACGCTGGAAGACAGTGACCTCACCGTTGACAATATATCACTACTTGATCGTTACAAGGCGCTTAACGAACAGGTGTTACGGCAACGTAACGGAGTCGAAATCAAGCTGGATATCACTGGTGAAGAACACTTACAGGTTAGCCACAAAGACGTGATGCTGGAAGCGGCAGCAACCTCTTTGCAAATTCATATACAGGTGCCACAGGATCTCGCAGCACGTTATTACAACGCATCAATACTATTATCGGCGCCCATGGTGGCAGTTAGCGCCAATTCCCCCTGCTTGTTTGGCCGGCGTCTGTGGCAGGAAACACGTATTCCTGTGTTTGAGCAGTCAGTCCCTACCGGGGGTTACGGAGGTGCAGCATCCGGTCCGGTACAACGAGTGAGTTTTGGAACAGGTTATGCGCGTGAATCACTGTACGAATGTTTTCATGAAAACCTGGAGCATTTCCCTGTGCTGCTGCCGGTACATTACCAGGCAGCAACTGAAAAAGTCAGGCACCTGCGTTTACACAATGGCACTATCTGGCGCTGGAACCGGCCTTTAATCGGTTTTGATAAAGACCAGACACCTCACCTGCGCATTGAACATCGGGTATGCGCAAGCGCGCCAACAACCATTGATAACATTGCCAATATTGCTTTTTATTATGGCCTGGTGCATTACTACGCTACGCTTGAGCAGCCAGCCGAACATGCCATACCGTTTGCTGATGCAAAAAATAACTTTTACCGTGCAGCACAGCTTGGTTTAAAACACAAAACCAGCTGGCTTGGCAGCAACACCGATACCCTGCAAAGAATCATTCTCGACAGACTGCTTATCGAGGCAGAGACCGGTTTATATAAATTAGGCATAAACCAGCAGGACAGCCAGCGTTATCTTTCAGTTATCCAGCAACGTGTAGAACAAAAACGGACAGGAAGCCAGTGGCAATTAAACTTTCTTAATGCACATCAAGATAACAGAACTCAGCTAACATTAAACTATTTGAGAAACCAGGCATCAGGCCTGCCTGTACACCAGTGGGATTTTGAAACAACATATTGAGATAGCAGCATGTTAAACCAGATGAATCACATACCGGATGCATTTCTATCTGCAAAAGCAGAAGAGTTGCAGGACATATTAAAAGCACCGACTTTATTTCATCTGGATGGTATTAACCCTCAACCGCTATTTATATGTACCCTGTTGCATGGCAATGAAACAACCGGCCTGTATGCAATTCAACGCCTGTTAAAAAAATACCGGGACAGACCTTTGCCACGGGCAATGTCCTTATTTGTAGGCAATCTTGCTGCCGCCAAAGAAAACCAGCGGCGGCTTGATAGTCAGGATGATTACAATCGTATCTGGCCCGGCACTCACCATAGTGACTCGGCAGAGAAAGACATGATGCAAATCGTCACCAGCATCATGCGAAAAAAGAAACCTTTTGCCAGTATTGATATACACAATAACACGGGAAAAAATCCGCATTATGGCTGTATCAATATTCTCAATCCACACGGACTTGTGCTTGCCTCAAAGTTCAGCCACATAGCCGTTTATTTTACCGATCCTAAAGGCGTGCAATCTTCCGCATTTTCTGATTTCTGCCCTGCTGTTGTACTTGAATGCGGACAGTCAAGTGACCGGTCTGGTGAAGAACACGCATTAGCTTACCTTGAAACCATATTACAGCTGGATGACTTATCATCACACAACAGCAGTGATCTAAAGCTTTATCACACTATCGCCAGGGTAACCATTCCGAAAACAGTGACTCTGGGTAACAGCACAGATGACGGCTCCTGTGATATATCACTGAACGAACAACTAGGAGATAAAAACTTCCAGCAGATCCTTCCAGGTACTGAGTTTGCGAGCGTTAACTCTAACAAAGAAAAACTCATTATTGTTAACAGTGAAAGTCATGAAGATATTACTAATGAGTATATCGAAAGAAACAACGATAAACTGCTGCTAAAAAAACCGATCACCCTGTCCATGTTCACCACATGTGAAAAAGCCATAAGGCAGGATTGTATCTGTTACTTTATGGAAGAATTACGTGTTGGTTAAGCTGGAACGGCTAAAACCTTAAAGGCGATTCACCACAGAGACACAGAGGGCACAGAGTTGTATTTTGTTAACAGCGCCTGCGGCGTAGTTAACAATAAAAAAAGCTTTTCTATGTGTCCTCTGTGTCTCTAGTGGTGAATATCTTCTTAATCCTGCTTAAACGCCAGTTTTCCGCTACCTAAAAACACCACGGCAACAGCCGTTAACAAATAAAACATCTGCAATTCAACGGCCCAGCCACCATGTTCTGACAAAAGGAAAAAATCAGCTCGATGCGCAAGCAAGATTGCAAAAAGCATATTTACCGCCATGAGAAGGCCGCCAATCCTGGCCTGGTAACCCACGATCACCATCAGCGGTGCAATGACTTCACCTATATAAACAGCGTAAGCTAAAAGTGCCGGCAGATTATTTGCACTTAACATACCACCAATAAAATCCAGTGATGCCGGATGCATTACTTTTGCTACCCCATGAAACAACATCATACCGCCAACACATAGCCTGAGTATCAACCTGCCTGTATCGGCATTTAGTGTAGATAATACCATTACGCCCCTCCCCTTTATAAGGGTTATTTTTATTCGTCATCAACCACCCGTTCACAAACTATAATAATCCGATATAATCAATTTACAAGTAGTACTTTTATTTTTTCCGGTTATGCTTTAATCTAAACAGACATATAACAATAATAAAAAATAATATGAACAATATATCCCTGCTGTTACCGCAACATCGGCCAAAAAATCGTCGTCCAGTCTGGACACCTATATTAGAAACCATCAACGAAGAGCTTGATACTGAATTATATTCACTCGTAGAAATTCCGCTGCTAGGTAAGATCACAGCAGGCAGACCTATTGAACGCATTGTAGATAATGAGCGCGTCAAAGTGCCGGCCAACATGGTGCGCAAAGACACCTATGCATTAAAAGTTTGCGGTCACTCCATGATTGACGACAATATTCAGGATGGCGATATCGTCATTATTGAGAAAAGACTCTCGGCTGAAAATGGGCAGTCTGTGGTGGCGCTAATAAACAATGAACAGGTCACACTGAAGAAATTTTATATTGAAGCAGACGGTATTCGCCTGCAGCCAGCCAACCCCGAAATGGAAGCCATTCTTCTTAAAAATGAAGAGGTGGAAGTGCTGGGTGTGGTGACAGGTGTTATTCGAAAATTTGAATAGCAACTATCAACAACCTTACAAAAGAAAAGAGCCTGAGATTCACTTCTCCGGCTCTTTTCTTTTCCGTGATATTTAAACAAAAAGCACGAAACCACGAAGAAATAACACCACATCAATTTGACGGGGCATTTATATGTAGGTTCGAAAAAATTGTCTGGAACAATTTTTTCGAACCTACAACATTAGCACAGAAAACTGTATGGGAATTAAAACCAAATAGGTGAAAATCTCAGGGAGATAGTCTTCGTATCTAATGGTAAGATTCGCCGTCTGGCAATATTATCAGTAAAGTGAACAAACTGGCCAAGAATTCAGCTAACCATACTAATTTAAAGCGATTATATGAAAGTTCAGGTAAGTGAATTAGTTGTTAAATATATGGAACGCCTCGGCATCGATACCATCTTTGGTATGCCCGGCGCCCATATATTGCCGGTTTATGACAGCCTGTACGATTCATCGATCCAGTCTGTGCTTGCCAAACATGAACAGGGCGCAGCTTTTATGGCCTGTGGTTATGCGCGTGCTTCAGGAAAAATCAGCGCCTGTATCACCACCGCCGGGCCGGGGGCAACTAACCTGGTCACCGGTATTGCCAATGCTTATGCAGACAAACAGCCGGTGCTTACTATCACCGGTGAAACCCCAACCTATATTTTCGGTAAAGGCGGCCTGCAGGAAAGCTCCGGTGAAGGCGGCAGTGTTAATCAATGCGCTTTATTTGACAGCATTACCCGGTATAGCCGGATAATTGAACGCACCGATTACCTGGAGAATGTACTTAACCAGACATCAAACATTCTGTTATCTGATAATTCAGGCCCCGTTCTTCTTAGCCTGCCGTTTAATGTACAGAAAGAAATGGTTGAACTCGATATTCTCGATAACATTGTTACCAGCAACAAACTGCCAGCAGCCTATCTAAATGATTCGCAGCCGAACAAACAGTCAAACTATCAGATAAACCACTTTGTAGATTTGCTTAAGAACAGTAATAAACCGGTTATTGTTTCAGGTTATGGTTGCATTAAGTCCGGTGCACAGTCTCTGGTTACTGAACTAAGCCAGGCGCTAAATATCCCTGTCACCTCCAGTCTAAAAGGCAAAGGTACGATCTGTGAAGGTTCTGAATTATCGCTTGGCAGCCTGGGTGTAACCTCCAGCGGTTACGCCTATGATTACATTGTCAACAAATCGGACCTGGTTATTGTTTTAGGCGCCAGCTTCAACGAGCGCACCAGTTATTTATGGAACAACAAACTGCTCGGTGATAAAAATGTCATTCAGGTCGATATTAATGAAAAGCAGTTAAACAAGGTTTTTCAGGCTGAACTCACTATCCACTCCGATATTAAAGACACACTGAGCGCCGTGGTGCAGCAGGTAAAACAGCAGTCGCTAGATAAGAAACAGCTGGAAAACATTCAGGATTACAAAAACAGTTACGAAGAAAAAGCAAAAAAAAATGGCAACTCGATTTTCCAGGCTGAGTTTTCGCTGGTTAAAGCTTTTTTTGAAAAAATGAATACCTGCTTCCCGGAAGGTATTTCTATTTTCGATGACAATATTATATTTGCACAAAACCTGCTTCAGGTTTCCGCAAAAAATCGATTTTATCCTAACGCCGGCATTTCATCTTTAGGGCATGCAATACCTGCTGCCATAGGTGCACAGTTTGCTGCAAGGACAACCATGTTTGTTATTATCGGTGACGGCGGCTTTCAAATGTGTTGCATGGAAATCATGACAGCAATTAACTATCAGATTCCATTAAATATGGTTCTATTTAATAATAGCAGCATGGGCTTAATTCGAAAGAACCAGGTGCAAAGTTATAACAATCGTTTTATTGACTGCGACTTTATCAATCCTGACTACGGTAAACTGGCCGAGTCTTTTGGTATTAATCATGTAAAAATTGAAAACGAACAGGCGCTTGATCAGCTGTTTAATAACACCGACTTTACTCAGTCAATTAATCTTATCGAAATTATTATCGATAAAAACGCATTCCCCAATTACTCATCAAGAAGATAATGAGTAATCGTGCATCATGAATTCCGTTTTTAGTCACTCATCACTAATACTAGCCGAGCAAATGGCTGAAGATTCCTCGTTATCAATGAATAAAAAAAACCTTGATAACATCATCAAACAATTATCACTGTCGGATGATGACAGGGCCATTGTTAAAGTAATTTCTTTATTTAAAAAGACAATAACAAAGCTTGAAGATAATATCTGGAAAAATGCGTCCGCAGAAAACAGTGTAACCCAAAATATAACCCGGTATCAAAATACATTTAAAGCACTGGAAAAACTTTACGAACTAAAGACTGTCGACGAGCGCTACAACTTCAAGCTGGTCATTCCGGTTGCAGACAGGCCGCAACATTTAAAACAATGTTTAGACAGCCTGCTTACGCTATGCCAAAATTATGAATACGGCGGTGTTAAAAATAATCAGTTCTGCAAAATATCAGTATTGATTGCTGATGATTCTAAAGATAAAAAAAATATCGTTTCGCATAAACAATACTGCACAGAATTTACGGACGCAGGTCTTACCACAGATTATTTCGGACTGGAAGAACAACTGGCACTGGTCAACAATACTGCAGCAACTGGCTGCAACCTGACAAGCATTATATCCGACACAGGAAACATCAGACACAGCACACAGTTTTCGCATAAAGGCGCCTCAATTATGCGAAATATTACCTACCTGAAATTGAAACAGGAGCTTTCACAAAAAAACGCTTTGGATAATACCTTAATTTATTTTTTCGATAGTGATCAGGAGTTCTGCATTAACTCGTCACAGTCAGACGATAAATATTATGCGATCAATTATTTCCACTATCTCAATGAAATATTCAAAACACAGAACATCACTGTTCTGACAGGAAAGGTGGTAGGCGACCCGCCGGTTTCACCCTCTGTCATGGCGGGAAATTTTCAGCAGGACATTAAAACTTTTCTGACCACAATCGCCAGATTAGACCCGCAGCAAAGTTGCCAGTTTCATCAGCATATATGCAATCGCGAAGATGATGCCGCCTACCATGATATGGCCAGTCTATTTGGCTTTTCTAACCAGGAACAGGTATTTAACTACCACTGCACATTACAGAATGAACATGATAACTCTGACTGTTTTAATGACTTCTCAGAGAAGCTGGAACATTTTTTTTACGGTGAACACCCGACACGCAAAACTTTCTTCAACTTTGAAAACGGCTTTTCTAGAACAACGCCAGCCAGAACGGTATATACAGGAAATTATGTAATAAAGCCTGAAGCGCTAGCTTATTTCATTCCCTTTGCCACACTAAAATTGCGTATGGCAGGTCCGGTACTAGGACGTATATTAAAAACAAAACTTGAACACAAATTTGTTTCAGCAAATTTACCGATGCTACATAATCGAACTGTTGACTCTATCGGGCAATCAGAATTTCGCCCCGGTGTAGAAAACAACAATGAACACATTGATCTTGGCAATGAATTCATTCGTCAATTCTATGGTGATGTTATGTTATTCACCATGGAAAAAATCACCGTCGATGGATTCCCTGAAAAAACCATCAACAAAGAAAGGCTGCAGACAGTACTTAATCAGACATATAAAAAGATAAAAGATAATTACATTGAGAAGCACAATACAATCCTCGAACTAAAAACACAGCTTGGCGAACAGCTTAACAGTGATAAATACTGGTGGAACAGCTTACCTGCGAACACCCTGGAATTAAATACCAGCCTGTCTAACTTCAATACCTTTTTAAATAATATCCAGTCAAACTTTGATGAAAACACGTATGCCTATCAGCAAATAACATCATCAATTTATGTACAAAAACATTTAAATAAAATCCTTGAGGCAATTCTGCATTATAAAAATGACCTGCATAGCTGGAATAAAATACTTAACGACTAAAGGCAGCACCTACCTTATCAATGAATATATTTGTCCTCAATTCAGGTCGCTGCGGTTCAACCACATTTATCAAGGCATGCCAGCACATCACCAATTACACTTCTGCGCACGAGTCATTATTAACTGAAACAGGAGTAAATAGATTAAATTATGCTGGCAATCATATAGAAGCGGACAATCGACTTTGCTGGTTTTTAGGACGGCTTGATGAAATCTTTGGTGACAACGCTTATTATGTACACCTGTCACGCAACCCGGAAGATACAGCAGACAGTTTTTCAAAGCGTATAGACTTTGGTATTTTAAAAGCCTATGAACAGGGAATTCTTATGCATGGACATCATAAACTAACCGCACACGAAATAGCGGCTGATTACATTAAAACAGTCGAAAGTAATATAAGGCTTTTTCTAAAAGACAAATCCAATACGATGGACATTTCACTGGAAACCATAAAAACAGATTTCCCCGAGTTCTGGAAACGTATTAATGCACAGGGGGATCTGGCCAAAGCATTAAAAGAACTGGATATTAATTACAATGCATCCTGAGGTTTATAACTCAAATCTAAAAATTATTCACCACAGAGACACAAAGGACACAGAGAAAAACAATTTGTATTGTTATCAGCGCCGCAGGCGCCGTTAACAATGTAAAACTCTGTGCTCTCTGTGTCTCTGTGGTGAATTGCTTTTGATTTATTTGTACGACTGCCTGCCTGCTTTCACACAATTATCTTTTCAGGATATAACAACCACGTTCATTATCAATATAGTCAGCCTGAAACTCTGGGTAAGACTTTAACCAGCGACTGACTATCTCCTGCTCATCATCTCTTGCTGCATCATCTAAAAACACAGCACAGTCTTTCGCCAGCAAGCTGTTTAATGCAGGTAACGCGGGATAACGTGAATGCTTTTGAATAAAACCAGGCGGGCCGTCAATAATTAACAAATCAATTTTAAGCTCGGGAAAATATTCCAGGTCATACCATTGAAACTCTTCATTATTTAAAGCAACAGTTTTTAATGGCGCAAAAAAAACATCACAATAATCAGATAGAGAAAAGTCAGCCAGCTGTTGCCTTGTCTGGTTTACAAATTCTTCACCGTTCTCAAGACTGTAAACATGGCCATACTGATTTAACCTGCAGCATTGAGATAAAACCAGGCTACTGGTTCCACTACTGCACTCAACAATAGTTTCAGGTTTTTTTTGCAAACAATAATCACTGATTGTTGTCAGGAAATCCGCTGCTGCAGACCATTTTTCTGTAACAGGCAACGCTTTATTAAAGCCAAGGGTCTTTTCCAGTTTCTGATATGACGACACAATACATGCAGTTATTTTTAAATAGACAGATTTTTCTTATTACAACAAAAAGGCAGCTAAAAAAACTGCCTTTTTCAATTAAAGACGATGTTGTTTAACCATTGAACAGGCTTATTTTTGATACGTCATGTCCTGACCACAGCATGTCGGTGATTTCACCATACCATGACCATCAGGACATTTTGAAACATAAATAATGGTGCCATCATCTGTTGTAACCGAGTCATGCACCAGTTCTTTACCGCACTCAGCACAAGTCATTGACCCAATACCCATACCGCAAACTTCACATTTGTAAGCCATTTGTTTTCACCTTTCGTTAATTCGTAATATTCTTCGTGATCGTGTTCTTATTATATAAATGTTTGAGACTGATTATCCATACATTTAGTACTGAAAGATAGGCTTAACTTATTAATTTTCCAACACCGTAATACAACTCCCCCTGACACAGGGAGGCAGCAGGTCGGCAACGCTATCGCTTATGCCAGATTACATTCTCCTTTGTTTTAAAGTGTTTTTTTAAAAGATGTTTCTTTTACAATAGGCTTTTGTAATATACTTCCCCACCATGAAAAAACCTGAACTGCTGTCACCCGCCGGATTAATCAAGAATATGCGCTATGCCTTTGCTTATGGCGCAGATGCCGTATATGCCGGCCTGCCCCGTTATAGCTTAAGGGTACGCAACAATGATTTTCGTCTGCCAAATCTTGAGGCGGGGATTAATGAAGCGCATGAACTCGGCAAAAAGTTTTTTGTAGCGACAAACATCCTTCCCCATACAGCAAAAATCAAGACCTTTATGGAAGATATGGCGCCGATTATTGCACTCGGCCCGGACTCACTGATTATGGCCGATCCCGGACTGATTATGATGGTCAGGGAAAAATGGCCTGATATGCCTATACACCTGTCTGTGCAGGCCAACACCCTGAACTCCCCCACGGTAAAATTCTGGCAATCTGTGGGCGTAGAAAGGGTCATTCTTTCGCGTGAATTATCACTGGATGAGATCGCACAGATTCGTGATGACTGTCCCGATATTGAACTGGAAGTGTTCGTTCACGGATCATTGTGCATCGCTTATTCGGGCCGTTGTTTATTATCAGGCTATTTTAATCATCGCGATCCTAACCAGGGTACCTGCACCAATTCATGCCGCTGGAATTACAAAGTAAAAAATAATGACAGTGACCAGAATATCGAAAACACAGGTATCTGGAAACCTGACTCCAGTGAAATTGCATCACAGCAATATTTACTGGAAGAACAGGAACGGCCTGGCGAATATATGCCCATCGAAGAAGATGAGCATGGCACCTACATTATGAACTCACGGGATTTACGCGCCGTTGAGCATGTTCACCGCCTGGTTGATATCGGTGTGGACTGCCTTAAAATCGAAGGTCGTACTAAATCCTATTACTATACTGCCAGAACGACCCAGATTTATCGCCAGGCAATCGATGATGCTGCCAGTGGCAAAAAATTTGATCCGCATTTAATGACTGAACTGGAAAGCCTGGCGCACCGTGGTTACACCGATGGTTTTTTCGAACGTCATGCGCCACAGGAAATGCAGCGCTATCGTGACAGCAGTTCACGCAGCCAAAGGCAAATGTTTTCCGGAGAAGTAATGGAATTTGATGAGCAGACAAACCGTATACTGGTCGATATAAAAAATAAAATAACCGTTGGCGACGAAGTGGAATTATTAACCGCAAATGGCAATCACAGTTTTATTCTGGAAACCATGGCAGACCAGAGAGGCAACAACGTGGAATGCGCGCCCGGCAGCGGCCATCAGGTATGGATAAATATTGACCCGGAAATCAACGAGGTTAATTTGGGCCTGTTGTGCCGGACCCTTAGTGAAGAATCGGCCCGCATCGATCTGAATTAAAATTTTTCAGCAGTAACGAAATATAAACAGAAACTATACTAAGCTTGAAATCTCACAGTCATTAATTGTGTGGCCTGACATAATTAATACTCACAGATTTTCAGAAGGTTTACAGGTATGCAGGAAGTCATTATTGCAGGCGTAGCATTCGATGAAACAGGTGATAACTACGAAGAATTCGATACGGAACTTTATCCTGAAAAATTTGGCGATAAATTTACACAGACAAACCCTCTTAAAGGAAGCGTTAGAGAGTACCAGTATTATGCATCTGAGTATTTACTGCTAAATTTAGTCGATAAGAAAAACGCAAAAACAAAAAAATTTCACGTCAATCTTGCCTGCTTATCTTCTGAGCCGGAACACAACAAAATCATTGTATGGAAATGGTTATACGGCGCTTTTGCTGCAGGTGCATTAGCAGTCTTATGCCTGTTCCTTGGCATTTCACAAACGGTCAAAGCTGAATATTGCACAGTATCTGGCACCATTGCATTAACAGCTGCTTTAATATGCGCATTAATTTTTATTTACCTGATGCGTGATGAATTTATATTTAAAAGCCGCTTTGGCAATGCCAAACTATTTTTGCTTGAAAATAAAAAACCAAACCTGGCAGCATTTAATATATTCTTCATTGGCTTACAGCAAAACATCGATAAAATACAATCAAATATACCCATCGAAAAAAGACTGGTTAATGAACTCAAAATGTGTCGCCGCCTTAGAGATGAAGGCGTAATCGATGATAAAAGCTATACAGCCGCAAGGACATCAATCTTCAAACACGAACAGTATAAGACTTAAGGTAATTCTGTTGTGTATCAGAAAGTGGTTGTTTAAAAGTCTATAGCCAGATAAAAAAACACAAAACGACCCTGCTCAATATCAATTTTCAGGGTTGCACCATGATATAAAGCATAATCAATATAACCGGGTATGGCACTGTTAACATGACATTCACTGGCATGTTGCGGCGACTCAAAGTCACGGTCCCTATCATACCAGGCCAGCAGCATATTCTCTCCAATCAGCTTCTCCGCTTCCTTATTGGCAACCGACATCGCCTGCAAATAATCTTCGACAACCGGCTCGGGCGATAACGCCACAATAGTTACACCCGTGTAATCCGGCTCCTGCGGCATATTGCATTTTGATTCAATAACCATGGTATTAAACACCCCTGACGAGATTACCTGTTAATCCATAATCTACCACATTACCTGTGTGCAAACAGCTTTCACATTATCACTAAAGT
Organism: uncultured Gammaproteobacteria bacterium; assembly: GCA_963768215.1. Classification (GTDB taxonomy): domain Bacteria; phylum Pseudomonadota; class Gammaproteobacteria; order SZUA-229; family SZUA-229. The sequence continues at coordinate 9,387 of CAVYHW010000046.1, read as the reverse complement.
TGTAAAAAATGGCGGTTTTACAAGATCCAGTTTCCTCTGTACAATATTTCAAAATAATTTGATATTTTCTAAATACAGACTATATACCGGGCATGTTATTTCACATTCGCACAAATATATCCTTATATTACAGGCTATTCTTTGTCACCTTGTTCCTGGTGTCTGGACTTTCAGCCATGGGCATTGTGCTGCTGGAAAGCTTTGCTGACATCAGTATCATCACCACTGAATCTGAAATAGATAAAAAATTCCTGCATGCCACATTGAGCATACTGGGATTTTCGGCAACCTGTACCGCCGTCTTAATGATATATTTTATGCGGGAAAAACGTCATTCACGCGCTGATAGAAGACAACAATCAATCTCTTCAGTCTACCCCGGTCACCGCTCAAATATCGACAGACGTAACATGCGTTCTAATCTCGATTTAACCTAGCAAGTAACTCTACAAAACACCGTCTGCACGGGTAAACATGCCCACTTTTACAGTATTCACATAGTTTTAAATTTATAATCTTTTCTATTAGATCATTGCTGTCCCGTTAACTGTTAGAGGCATGGAATGGAAGCCGTCGCCTGAGACCGTATGCCGCATGGACGCGGCATCCGAGCGTACATGGATGCCATGTTTTTATCTTTCTGGACAGCGTGTCTCAGGCGACGGCTTCCAGTTCATGTCTCGGGTAGTACAAATATAAACTCTTTCAGAGAGAGCAATGGTTTGTAGCCCTCTCAGAAAAGTTAACGGGACAGCAATGCTATTAAATGTTCTTAAGCAATCTATTTTTAAGCATACCCCTCAGAGACTATGTTTCCACGTCTAAATATCCTTTAAACTAGGAAAACTTCGCCAAATCTATGGTCTGTATCTATTAATTGAAACTATGAAGCAGCCATAGTTAGTTTCAATGGACAAATATCACATGAACACTACATCAACTACACACACACCGATACGAAAAACAAAGATCGTTGCCACCATCGGACCCGCCTGTGGATCACCAGAAATGCTTAAAGCCATGATCGAGGCAGGAATGAATGTCGCCCGACTGAACCTTTCACATGGCACACACGATAACCACAGAAAACAGATCCTTAGCCTGCGAGCTGTCGCCAGTGAACTCGGACGAAATATCGCCATTATGATCGATACACGTGGAATCGAGATTCGTACCGGCCTGCTCGAAGGTGATTCGGTCGATCTTGTACCCGGCGAGATGTTCTGCCTGCATACGAAAAACAGGCCCGGCGATGCCACGGGGGTATCAATCACCTACCTGAAACTGCACGAAGAAGTACGGCCGAGAACACCGATCCTGCTAGATGATGGTGCGATTGAGCTGGTGGTCGAGAATATCGAAAATAGTGAAATCAACTGTCGCATCATTCACGGCGGTCGGCTGGGCAATTCCAAAAGTGTCAACCTGCCAGACACCCAACTGGCGATGAGCGCCGTCAGCCCGGAAAACCGGGATGACATCGTCAAGGAACTAAGTTTTGCTGCTGAGAATGATGTCGACTATATTGCCGCCTCATTCATTCAAAGCGCAGATGATATTTACAAGATGCGTGAAATACTTGTCGAAAAGGATGTCAATATACCAATCATCGCCAAAATTGAAAACAAGGCCGGCGTGGCAAACATGGAGGAAATCGTTGATGCTGCAGACGGTATCATGGTGGCCCGTGGAGACCTGGGCGTAGAGCTGCCGCTGGCCGATGTGCCACGCACACAAAAACAAATTATCCGCACTACGGTTAGCAATGGTAAGCCGGTTATAACCGCCACCCAGATGCTGGCTTCAATGGAATGGAACCCGAAACCAACCCGCGCTGAAGCAAGCGACGTAGCCAATGCGATTCTCGACGGCACTTCGGCGGTCATGCTCTCGGGCGAGACCGCCGTAGGAAAATATCCTCTGCAAGCATTGCGCATGCTCTCCACCATCGCGTTGCGCGCTGAGGCATCGTTGAAGGAATATGGTTATCTGCAGAAAATCAAACCCAACCCGGCTAACGTTGTGACTGAAGCAATTGGACAGGCATCAGTCAGTATGGGTACAAACCTGAAAGCAGCGGCCATTATCAGCCTGACTGAAAGTGGTTTTACCTCGCGCCTGATTTCAAAGCACCGCCCGGACTGCCCGATCATGGCCGTGACCTCCTCAGAACGGGTGGTACGCAAGCTATCGATGAACTGGGGTGTAATACCTGTCCTCTACCAGGGAGAACCAAGTGATGATGCACGCATCGACTTCGCCATTTCCGAAGCAAAAAGGCTGATTAATACCGACAGCGGTGACATTCTGGTCATAACTGCCGGACATCATCAGGAAACCGGTGGCACAGATCTGGTTCGCGTAATTACACTATAATCCTATAAACCTCAGTTGGGCGCGAAAAAGACGCGTAAGTAATTGGTGTGCATGGTGAATCAGAAAAACTCGCGGTCACCTTATTGGTGATAAGAGCTTTTTCTGGTTTGCCAGGTGCGTCAAGGATTTGCGTGGACTTTCGTGATCCAACTGAGGTTTATAGGATAATTCACTCAACCCTGATTTATTATTTTATTACCAGATTTATAACAACCTGTGTTATAAAAGACAAAATAAATTCTGTTCAAAGCATCCGTTCAAACTCGTTGAGTCTAAATATAATAAAGAGGAAATATCATGCGTCATATCAATCGTACTTTTCAGATTTTAGCAATAGCATTTTTTGCCGTACCGGTCAGCGCTTATGCCGACTCATGGAGCTGCAGCCATGGCAACAACGTACGCGAAGTCCATGTCGTACGCACCACTTCTGAAGCTGCTCCATGCAATGTTGTTTACAAAAAACAAACCGAAGGCGTTGAAGACCAGATACTGTGGAATGCGCAAAATGATGGCTCTTACTGCGATGAAAAAGCACAAGAGTTTGTTGCCAAACTGGAATCCTGGGGATGGGTTTGTGCTGAAACAGTCAGTGAAGCCGCCGGCGAAAATCAATAAATAAGTAAAGTCAGTACGCTTGATGCCGGGCTATTGATTAAGTAGTAAAGCCGCCTGGCATCAAGCAGCTACTGGCAAGAATACGCAGTCTGCTGCAGATGCAAACCGACAGAGAACTGCTTCAACCAGTGTTCGATGATGTTGATTTACATATTGACATGGCACACAGGCGAGTATGTATTCATGGCGAATAAATCAAACTATACAGAAAAGAGTTTGACCTGTTAACAATGCTGATGACCTATTCCGGCCGTATCGTCACATAGCAACAGCTGCTTGAAGAAATATGGGGACCAGGCCATAGCGAAGATAGCTATTATCTTCGTATCTTTATCGGTAAGCTTAGAACCAAACTTGGTGACGATCCTGCGAACCCAAAATACATCGAAAACGAAACAGGCGTCGGCTATCGGATTTCTTGCCAGTTAATGAGTTTCTAACCGCTCGCCGGATGCGGACATCCCGGCTGCCATTGAGATAATTACCTGATCACATATTGTTATAATTTTTATCTGCTAAACGGCCTGAGCGATATGAGTCAATAATACCAATCAACCAGCAAATAGTGATTACAGCTGTAGCAATATTCAGCAGCAGGGTATCAGCTCCAGCGGAATTCTGCGATGCGGCCTGGGTAATTGATGCGGTATCCAGCTGGGCATAACCGAGCAGCATTTTATCGCTGATCTCGAAAGCCCTCTGTACAGTGCTCGAGATCATAAAATAAATCGCAGCAAACGTAGCGCCCGTAAATAATAGACCCGCCAGATACCGCTTCAGATAAAAATGACCCGCACCAGGAAAGACTAAAGCTGATAATAAAGCCGCCTTGATTGATTTACTCATATCAGCAATGCCATGTCGCTATCAGTTCACTTCGCTGATGTACAGGGGGCAGCTGCTGGTTGGTCATATTCGCATTCGCGATACAGGCCACATTGTCGAGATAATCGATACTTTCCTGCTTCATACAAACCTCTTTACCGGTACGATAACCTGCAATGTTAAACACACGTAATAAATAGCAATCAATATGAAAATACAAAGAGCAACCCCGACAAAACATACGAATAGCCATGCTACTCCCGTAATAATCAGGGTTTACCTATTAATCAATAGGGGAACAATGACGATAATGCAAATACGGCGATGATTAAATCAGCGCCTATATGGCTAGAACACTGCAATAATATCGGTTTTTTGCACTTTTTAAGTGCTCAGTATTAAAGCCGAGAAAACCGTCTTGATATGAACAAGGTGGAATAAATTTAGTGACAGGATGCCTGAGGAAAACAGCTATGCTGACCCTGTAATACTTAAGCCTGTTGTGTTGCTTCGTATGCAGTACGCTGTTCAAGCGACAGCCTGGCCAGGCCAATGCCGATACCATCGTGATAGTCGTACACCAGGTCGACGCCTGCCTCGGTCAGCAGTACGATGTCCTCGGCATACATTACCGTGGCCGAAATCAGGCCCGCGAATCCCCGTTTGCGCAACTGCCGGGTTGCGATCAGCTTGGCTTCCATCTCGGGCATGCTGAGCACGACCATCTCAACGCCGTGCAGATCGAGGTGACTCCAGAAACCGGGATCCTCGGCATCGGCATAAAGTACCCGGCGCCCCGCCTTACGATGTTGCTCGGCCTTGCCCGGGTCGGAGTCGAGACCAACGGTGAGATGTCCCTGCGACTTAAACTCGTCATATGCGCCGGTGCCGACACGGCCCATACCCATGATGACTATATGCGAATTACCTAGCGACACCGGCTCGTCGTCCGGGTGGCGGCGGTGCGTCTCAAAGCGATGCAGGAATGACTCGAAATACTCGTAGATTTCGTGTGCGTGACGGTTAAAAGGCGCCGAAATGGCAAACGACAACGCCACCGCCAGCGCCAGCAGCACCAGCCAGTCCTCACCCAGCAGTTCCTGTCTAACACCGAGGCTGGCGACGATCAGGCCGAACTCACTGAAACTCGCCAGCGACAGCCCGGCTAGAAAGGCGCTGCGCGCACGCAGGCGAAACAGCAGTAACACGGTGAAAAACAGCAATGCCTTAAACGGCAGCGCCAGGTTAAGCAATAGCGCCTGCTCTAACAACGCCTGTGTTGGCGTGCCATACAGGCCGATCTGCAGAAAAAAACCAACCAGCAATACTTCCTTCAAGCCCCAAAGGGCATTGGCCAGTTGTTTGGCGCGGTCGTGGTCGGCAAGAATGACACCGAGCAGTAGCGCGCCGAGCTCGGAACTGAGCCCGACCGACTCGAAGCTTTTGCCGCCAAACACCAGCGCGACCATCAGGCCGTAGAGTATGACCAGTTCACCGTGGCCGGAAAGGTCCAGCAATTTGTACAGCGCAGGGCGCAACACAAATAAACCGAGTAAAGCAAACGCCCAGGGCGACGGCGCTTCGCCGCCGAGTACGCTCAGTATGGCGACCGCGACCAGGTCCTGCACGATCAGGATACCGATGGCGACACGGCCATGGAAGGCCAGCAGTTCATGTTTACTTTCCAGCACCTTGGCGGCGACGACCGTGCTGGAGAATGACAGCGCCAGTGAGACCACCAGTAACATTTCCATGCCGAGTGCAGTGAATTGCGACAACAGCAGCATAAACACGACCGCTGTTATGGCCATGTGGATCAGGGAACCGGCAAGTACTTCGACACGCAACAGGCTCTTCAGGCGCAGCTTGAGTCCGACACCGAATAGCAGCAGAAGCACGCCCGCGTGCGCCACTTCTTCCAGCAGGTGACTGCTCTCATACCCCCTGAAACTGAGGATGAACCCGGCCGCAAGATAACCCACCAGCGGCGGCAAACCGAGAGAGCGCATGATAAGCCCCAGGCCAAAGGCGAACATTAGCCAGATCGAGACGGTCATCATTACGCCAGCATCCCCTGGTAGAGAATATTATTGAACAGCATTTATCTGGTGCAGGCGGCGGTAACATAACCGGGTCAGAGAATAATTATTTCTAATATACTAATAACCAGTTAAATATACCACCTCTTCCGCATCGATCTCTGGCCTTGCTGGATATCAAACACTGCCTGTTACATATCCTGTCATTATATAAGTAAATTACCATTCTCTAAACTATTGTTTTTAATATGAAAATTACTTCCGAAGTCCTTGCTTTAAGAACAACATAGCTATATATTTAAGGCACACTTTCTAAACTACATATATTTTCATCATGAACGATCAAATTATAGATACGGCTCAAACGGAAGAAAAACCCTTGCCGTTTAGTGCAAAGATAAACATTGTGCCAATCAATGCCCCGGTCAAATGGATTCAGCGGGGTGCAGAAGACATGAAAAAGGCGCCTGTTGTTTCGCTTCTCTACGGGTTTGTACTGACTCTATTGAGTATAACGATTTCTTACCTGGCATGGTCATTTGGCGAACTGGGTCTTTATCTCGGTATGGCAACCGGTTTTCTGCTGATAGGTCCTGTACTTGCAATCGGGCTGTATTCCTTCAGTTGTCAGATAGAACAGGGAAGGAAACCCGTGTTCGGTTACTGCATGAGAGAAAGCCGCGACCACATTAAAGACATGTTGATCTACTCGCTCATACTAATGATCGTGTTTTTACTTTGGGCGCGTGCAGCAACAGCCGTTCACATCTTTTTCCCTGAAAATGCTGAATACAGCGTAATGGATCTTGCCCTGTTCCTGGGAATCGGCACAGTAATTGGTGCGATTTTTTCCATCATTGTGTTTACTACCAGTGCTTTTTCATTACCGATGATCATGGACAGGAAAACTGACGCAATTACTGCCGTGGTTACCAGCGTAAACGCGGTCCGGCGAAACAAGAAAACCATGCTGATATGGGCAATCATAATCGTATCATTTGTCATGATAGGTTTTGCAACCTTCTTTATTGGCTTTATCGTGTTTCTGCCACTTATCGGCCATGCCACGTGGCATGCCTACCGCGATACGGTCGATGCGAGTGAATGGCCTGAAAATGATAAGTACTAGCCCGGACATTTCATAGGAACGCTGAAAATATATCTTAACGTTATGATTTTATTGATAAATATTAGTATATTAGCAAAACACACTATGTAACGGGGATCGCTATACAGTTTTTGCCATAAAATAATTTCTTTGGATCTCAGCGGCCCCATGTTTGATTTATATTGGGATCGATTCGCCTGTAACCATAGCTATGGCTATGCTTTTCGTCGAATCGGCCAAACTGACTCACTGACTCACTGACCGATTTTATAAAATATCTCCCCATTGTCTGTATTCCTATGAAATATCCGGGCTAGAAGGTAAAAGAAAGGAATCATCTTTCCGTGCAGGTGCTAAAAAATTGTCCGAGCTAGTTACCCAAGTTCAAAAGAGGTAACGCCATAAAGACGATTTAATGCGATATCAGGTTCTTGCTGGGTATACATTCTGGCAGTTTCAAATACGACTTTCATATCATGGCGCTCTGCCAGTGCAACAGCCTCCTGATTGACTTCTGGTGTATCAAGATAAGTCACCTCTGATGATTTTATTGCTGATTTTAGCGCCAGGAAAAGCAATTCCGCTAATTCATCGCTGTCGGCAAAAAGAGGGCCTATTTTATAACCAGAGATGCACTTGCGAATGACACCATAACCTGCAAGCTTGCCATTTTGCATGATTCCCAGGGCATTGCTGTCAGCCTGAGTTACCCATGATTCAATAAATTGTTTTCGATCATCAGGAAAGAAAGCCTGATCATATAAGACCATGTCTTCAAGCGGTAATGTAGAAAGCTTTACAATATCTGAGCTTTGCGGGAAATCGCCTCCACCTCGTGCTTCATAACGTATATTGCGGTAGGCCAGTTTAAAACCAGATTTTTTATAGTTTTCCTGTTGCTCAACAACACCGTCAAGACCAATATTTCTGCCTTCAAGATATCTCAAACCGGCATCCCAAATTTGAATACCATAACCTTTGCCACGATATTCTGGTGCGACAATGTAGAAGCCAAGAAATCCAAAAGACTTGCCGTATTTGATTGCAGAGATTGTAGCCACAGGCTCATCACCCAGAAGCCCAACCAGGAAACCATTCGAATCAGCCGAATAAAAACAATCCGCATCATGGATGCCCGGGTTCCAGCCCTCCTTTGCTGCCCAGTCAATGGCAATGTTAACTTCCTTAGGCTTCATTGTTCTAATTTGGTAGTTATTATTTTGCATATTAAAACTCACACAATGAATATCTACAGAAAGTCCTTCTCATAGATCTAATTCATATTCTCTCGAAAGATGCAAAGCTCACACAGCAACTTTTTTAAGCATGAAAGATCTCTCAGGATAGTATCCACGATCCCTTTTCTTTATGGTCTCTTCTTACCCTGGAGCTTTTGCTACAAACTTTTCTAATACGTTTTTCGCTTAAAGTAGTGGCTGAAGAGATTGCACGTGTCGTTCTTAAATCGTGTTGGGTTTCTACTCCAGATTTCTTCAGGAACTCTGTGACTATTTTTTCGTCTCTCCTGAATTTTAACCAACCAAATATTCCGAGAATAAATGCACCTATAAAGATTGCAAGCACTCCTTGCACAATTTCATTCTTAAAGAAATCACTCATATTTCTTCTGGCACAAAAGATTAAATCAGCAATAGCATAGCAAGTTTATAGTTGCATGAAAACAATCAGGTGAGGGAGATAATTCCGGGGACAATTCCGGACATCTATAAATTCAATTGAATCCTGGAACAAGATGAAGGAGTAATTACTAATTAATCCATCTTCATGATTTGCTCAAGATTTAATGCTTCAGTCATCTTTTTTCCAAATATACGGGCGAGCTCCTGATATTGATTCTTTATACCCTCAAACAAAAAAAGGGGATGCATCGCTGCATCCCCCTGCTTACTATAGTTGGCTTGATCAAGCGTCAAAAAACAATCCCTCTGTCAACTTTTATTAATAATAACTTGGCTGCTTCCGTCAGTTCTGTTAAAAAGTAGAATCCTTTTTTTTGCTAATACCTAATCTGGAGAGCTAACGATGTTAGGAAATTCCGAAAACCGATACGGCCTGGTATCCCGCGCAATTCACGGCATCATGCTGCTGCTCATCTTCGGCATGCTGGGCGTAGGCATCTACATGACCGATCTGGACAAAACAGATGAACTTCGCAAGGAGTTGTTCGCGATGCACATGTCAACCGGCGTCCTGGTCCTGATGCTGGCGCTGGTTCGTATCACCTGGTTAAAAATCAGCCCGGCGCCACGGTTACCGGTCATGCTGGATAACTGGGAAAAGACATTGACCACCCTGGTCAAATCTCTGATGTACCTGCTGATGCTCCTGATCCCGATTGCCGGAATCCTGAGTGCTAACACCAAGGGAAATGCTGTCAGTTTTTACGGCCTGTTCGAGCTT